>CANGBE010000195.1 GCA_947451875.1 Sphingomonadaceae bacterium
CCGAAGCTGCGCGTCGGAACCTTCAAGGACGGTAAGGCGGTGATCCGCCACTCGGGCCATTTCACGTTCGATCGCAATCCCGAACCAGGCGATGACACCCGCGTCTGTCTGCCGCATCCGGAAATCTTCGATGTACTGCAAAAGGGCCAGCGGCTGCTGATCGATGATGGCAAGCTAAAGCTGCGGGTGATCCGAGCGGACAAGGACGAGATTTTTTGCACGGCCGAAGTCGGTGGGGTTATCTCTGATCGCAAAGGGGTCAATGTCCCCGATGCCGTGGTGCCAATCCCTGCGCTGACCGAAAAGGACCGCCGCGATCTCGATTTTGCCGTGGCGCAGGGGGCAGACTGGGTCGCCCTGTCCTTCGTCCAGCGCCCCGAAGACGTCGCCGAAGCGCGGCGGCTGATGGGCGGCAACGGCTCGCTACTCGCCAAGATTGAAAAGCCTGCCGCGCTTGAGCATCTGGCGGCGATTATCGAGATGTCGGATGGCATCATGGTCGCCCGCGGCGATCTGGGGGTTGAACTCAACCCCGAAGAAGTGCCGCCGCTGCAGAAGCGCATAGTCGAGGAAACCCGCCGTTCAGGCAAGCCGGTGGTAGTGGCAACGCAAATGCTCGAATCGATGATCGAAGCCCCGACGCCGACCCGCGCTGAGGTTTCCGACGTTGCCAATGCGGTTTATGACGGTGCCGATGCAGTCATGCTCTCGGCTGAAACCGCCAGCGGTGCCTGGCCGGAAGAGGCCGTGACAATGATGGACCGCATCGCGAAGCAAGTCGAAGCCGATCCCGGCTATGCCGCGCGGGTTCACTTCACCGATGTTATTCCCGATGCCACGACCGCCGATGCCTTGGCCCATGCCTCAGCCCGCATTGCCGAGACGGTGAAAGTGTCCGGTATTATCGTCTTCACCGGCTCGGGATCGACCGCACGCCGCGTTGCCCGTGAACGGCCGGGCGTACCGATGCTGGTGCTCACCCCCAGCCCGCGCATTGCGCGCAAGCTTGCGCTGCTCTGGGGTGCCCATGCGGTTCACACTAAGGATATTGGCTCGTTCGAAGAGATGATCGCCAAAGGCAAGCGCATGGCGCTGCGCCATGGTTTTGGTGTGGCGGGCTCAAAGCTGATCGCGCTGGCGGGCGTGCCGTTCGGAACGCCAGGATCGACCAACCTGCTGCACGTGGTCACGTTGACCGGGCATGAGCTGGACTAAAGCGTCTTGATGTTCCGCTTCCACGCCTGATACATCAGCACCGACCAAAGCGGCTGGGTCGCTTCCTCTCGCCCTGCAAGATGCCGCGCCCAGCGCGTGCGGATGGCGGCGTGATCGAGCAGGCCATCCTAGCGTAGAGCCTGTTCGGATAGCAGATCCTCGGCCCAATCGCGCAAGGGCCCGCGCATCCAAAGGCCAACGGGGATCGAAAAGCCAGCCTTGGGCCTGTCAACCAGTTCACGCGGAACGTGGCGGTAGAGCAGCTGTTTCAGGATCGCCTTTCCGCAGCCGCCAACGAACTTGAGCGAGGGCGAAATCCGCGCGGCGAGCGCGGTCACTTCGGGATCGAGGAAGGGGATCCGCGATTCAAGGCTCACTGCCATGCCCGCCCGATCGACTTTGGCGAGGATATCGTCGGGCAGATAGGTTACGGCATCGGCATGCATCATCCGCAGCTCGAGGCTCAGCGATGACAGCCGCGGATCGAGGTGCAAGCGCTGGTCACAAACTAGGCCTCCGGACATCGGTGAGCCCTGCAGCGCCCAATTGATCTGCCCCCTTCTGAGTGGTCCAAAATCTCTGTTATTTTGGATCATGAAGGAGTTTGGAAATGGGCAAGAGGCACAAGCCGGAAGAGATTATCGGCAAGCTGCGTGAAGCTGAGATCGTGTTAGCGCAGGGTGGGACGACAGCGGATGCGTGTCGGCGGATCGCAGTTGCCGAGCAGACCTATTATCGCTGGCGCAAGGAATATGGCGGTCTGAAGACCGACCAGGCGCGGCGCATGAAGGATCTGGAGAAGGAGAATCTCCGGCTCAGGCGGGCGATCTCCGACCTGACGCTCGACAAGTTGATCCTGCAGGAGGCAGCCCGGGGAAACTTCTGAGCCCTGCGCGGCGAAGGCGCTGCATCGATCATGTGCAAACCGAGCTGGCAGTATCCGAACGACGGGTCTGCCGGGTGCTTGGCCAGCATCGATCGACGCAGCGCAAGGTGCCGCGCGGGGCAGATGATGAAGATGCGCTCACTGAGGACATCGTGGCACTGGCGCGCCAATATGGTCGCTATGGCTATCGTCGGATTACGGCTTTATTGCGCGATGCAGGATGGACGGTGAACCGCAAGCGGGTCGAACGTATCTGGCGGCGCGAGGGCCTGAAGGTGCCGCAGAAGCAACCCAAGCGGGGCCGGTTATGGCTGAACGATGGCTCGTGTATCCGGCTGCGGCCTTAGTATCCGGGGCACGTCTGGGCATACGACTTCGTCGAGAGTCGCACCCATGATGGCCGCAAGTTCCGCATCCTGACGATCATCGATGAGGCCAGCCGCGAATGCCTCGCTCTGATCGTGGCGCGGCAGCTCAAACACGAAGACGTGCTGGCAGCCCTAGCCGACCTGTTTATCGCGCGCGGGCCACCTGCCAATATCAGGTCCGACAATGGCAGCGAATTTATCGCGACGGCAGTCCAGAAATGGCTGGCGCAGATCGGCGTGAAGACGCTCTACATCACCCCGGCTTCGCCATGGGAAAATGGCTACAACGAGAGCTTCAACGGATCCCTTCGCGATGAACTGCTCAATGGCGAGATATTCTACAGCCTCGCCGAAGCAAAGGTGCTGATCGAGGCCTGGCGGCGGCATTACAATACGATCCGCCCCCACAGCAGCCTCGGCTATCGACCGCCGGCACCGGAAACGGCTTCGCCGCCATTGCCGCCTTCCGGTTCCGCTACGCTCCACCTCCAGGCGGCAATGGCAACGGAGGCAACAATGCACTAACAATCAACGCGGACCACTCACTGGGGGCCGGTCACCGCCCAGCCGCCATGTCGTCTGGACGATTGCCGCGATTGCCTCTGTCTCGGTGTGCTTCGGGGCGATGCAGACGGGGGCGGGCAGCTTCTATTTCTATGAGATCACCAATTATGGTGACGGACCGGGCTTCTTCGCCAACTCCAACCATCAGGGGTCGTTCCTGTTGGCCGCGCTTGCGCTGTGGGGTTGCTGGTCAATCGGCGAGATGCGCGCATCGGGCGGGTTCACGCCGAAACTTGCATCCACCCAGTCCTTGCAAGGCGGGATAGCACTCCTGCTTACGTTCGGGGTGATCGTTTCGGGATCTCTGGCCTGCCAGCTACTCCTGCTTCCGGTGCTGGCGGCACTGGCGCTAGTGGCTTGGCCCGATTTCCGTTTGCCTTTGCCGCTGGTGCTGTTGGCTGCTCTGGCTGTGATCACCAGCTTTGCCTTGTTCCTGATCTACGGCCCGGCGGCCAATGACCTGACTGCCAAAGGCGTCGTCGCCGGCATTTCGCGGCAGGAATTTCTGGCAACGGGGACCAAGATCCTGCGCGATTTC
>CANGBE010000196.1 GCA_947451875.1 Sphingomonadaceae bacterium
CCCCCGACACGCGGATTATGATTCCGCTGCTCTAACCAACTGAGCTACTCCGCCCCATGAGGCAATCCGGGACTTTATCGCCGGACAGGCGGCGCACATAGGGTGCGGTTCGGGCTTGGTCAACACCCCTCTTTGCCGCGAAACGACCATCTTCCCATCGCCTCCCACGGACCTCCGCGATAGAGGTGCAGACCGAGGCCGGAAAAGCGGAATTGGCGTTCGATATTCTCGCTACGCAGTTGGGCCTGCAGCGCGCGCGCCTCTTGCGTGGTGACCTTGTTTTGCACCGTAATGTGCAAGCGGATCGGGTGATTATCCTGCGCGGTCAGTGCGCCGTGGAAACGGTCGGCAATCACTTCACGGATCGCGGTCATACCGGGGCTGGACACGGCAAGCGCAGTCCCCTTCCCCAGGTCCATCAGCCCGGTGATTTGCGCGGCTGGTGCGGCAAATTCAGCGGCGATGCGCGGCAGAAAGTGCAGAAGTTCCTCACGCTGCGAAGGAGCCAGGGCGTGAAATAGCGTTACATGGGCCGCCAGCTGGTTTCGCTCCGGGGGGAAATGCACGCGGCGCAGGCCGTCTGCCCAGCCGTGGATCGAGGGCGGCATCTCGGCGGTGACGATGAAAGGTTCAAAAGCCATAAGCGGCTTATAGAGAGGCGGGCGGCGGCAAGGTAGGGAGAAAGCCGCCGCCCGCGGCACAAAACAGTCTGGTGTCGGCTCAGACTGCTTCGGCAAACTCTTCGGTGAGGGCGGCGAGCAGCTTTTCAGGGGCGGTTTCGCCATAAGGATCAGCATCGGCGCCGGTATCGTTGATTCCGGGCTCTTCGAACCAGTGGGCGATCGCGTTGTCTTCCACGATCATTGCATAGCGCCAAGAGCGCATGCCGAAGCCGAGGTGGCTCTTGTCGATCAGCATGCCCATGCGGCGGGTGAAATCACCGTTGCCATCGGGCAGCAGCTTCACATTCGATAGGCCCAGGTTCTTGCCCCACTGGTACATGACGAAGGCATCGTTCACCGAGATGCAGTAGACCTCGTCCACACCCGCAGCCCTGAACACGTCATAGAGCCGTTCATAGTTCGGGCACTGCTCGTTCGAGCAAGTCGGCGTGAACGCGCCAGGGAGCGAGAACACGGCGATCTTCTTGCCTGCGAAAGCATCGCGCACGGGCATATCCTGCCAGCGGAAGGGGTTTGGTCCATCAACAGCTTCGTCGCGAACGCGGGTTTTGAGGGTAACGTCTGGGATTTCACGGCCTTGCATAGGTATCTCCTGTGATCTTGTGTCACGGAGATAGGCCGCAGAGTTAAATCAGCAAAACTGGATAATACGTTTTCTTTGATCGCGTGTTGCGATCAAAAGTCGCCGCGCGCCTTGCGAATGGTGAACCACTTCTGGACATTGGCATTGTGCTGCTCAAGCGTTGAGGCGAAGGCGTGGCCGCCGGTGCCGTCTGCCACCATATAGAGCGCCTGAGTTTGCGCCGGGTGCAGCACCGCCTCGATCGCGGCGCGCCCGGGGTTGGTGATCGGGCCTTTCGGCAGGCCGACCATCGAATAGGTGTTGTAATCGTTGATCGCCTGAATTTCAGACTGGCGAATGCGGCGGCCGAGCGGTTTGCCCCGGGTGATCGGGTAGATGATCGTCGGATCGGCCTGCAGCATAATCCCCTGCCGCAGTCTGTTGGAATAGAGTCCTGCCACCAGCGGACGCTCTTCTGCCTTTCGGGTTTCCTTCTCGACGATCGAAGCTAGCACCAGCGCCTCTTGCGGTGTTTTCGCTACGGTATCTGGCGCACGTTTTTCCCAAAGTTCTGCCAGAGTGCGCTGCATTGCCGCCTGCATACGCAGCAGAACCGCCTGCCGGCTTTCGCCGCGTTCGATATCATAGGTATCAGGGAGGATGGAGCCTTCTGCTGGCATATCGACCGAGCCGGTCAAAGCGGGTTGCCCCATCAGGCGTTCCTGCACCATGATCGAAGGCATACCCTCTGGCACCGTCACAAAGCGGCGGATCACCTCGTCTCCTTGCAGCACGCGCAGGATTCTGGAAGGGCTGGCCCCCTTGGGCAGCATGAATTCGCCAGCCTTTATCGATCCGCCAGCGCCAAAAATGCGAGCACGCAGCTTGAAGCCTGATGCCGAAGAGATAGCGTGATCTTTTTCCAGCAAGACCGTGACCTGCCCCAGAGTTGCGCCGTCAGGCACAACAAAGGAAGTGTCCCTTTCCAGCGGTCCGCCCAGATACCAACCGCCCAGCAGCCAACCGAGGCTGACAACCGCGAGGACAATGGCCGCCAGTCCGGAAAACAGGCAACCTCGCCGCATCGGCTCTATTCCTCGAAGGCTTTGACGATCACGCTGGCGTTTGTTCCGCCAAAGCCGAACGAATTGTTCAGTGCGGCGCGAACCGTGCGCTTGCGGGCCACGTGCGGAACCAGATCGACGCCCTCGGTGCCTTCATCCGGGTTATCCAGATTGAGCGTCGGCGGCACGATCTGGTCGCGGATGGCGAGGATGCAGAAGATCGCCTCAACCGCACCGGCGCCGCCCAGCAAGTGGCCGATAGCCGATTTGGTGCTGCTCATCGAGGCACCGGAAAGGTCATCGCCCAGCACGCGCTTCACCGCGGCAAGTTCAATGGTGTCAGCCATGGTCGAAGTGCCATGGGCGTTGACATAGTCGATGTCGCCCGGGCCCATGCCGGCCTTCTTCAGGGCCATTCGCATGGCATTTTCTGCGCCCTTGCCCTCAGGGTGTGGCGCGGTAACGTGATAGGCATCGCCCGACAGGCCATAGCCGACAACTTCGGCATAGATCTTCGCGCCGCGCGCCTTGGCGTGTTCCAGTTCTTCCAGAACGACAACGCCCGCGCCCTCACCCATGACGAAGCCGTCGCGTCCCTTGTCATAAGGGCGGCTCGCGCCTTCGGGGTTGTCATTATAGGTGCAGTTGAGCGCGCGGGCCTGGGCGAAACCGGCAATGCCGATCGGGCAAATCGTGCCCTCTGCGCCGCCAGCCAGCATGATATCGGCATCATCATCGCGGATCATCCGCGCCGCATCACCAATCGACTGCGCGCCAGTCGAGCAGGCAGTAACCACAGCGTGGTTCGGACCCATCAGGCCATATTTGATCGAGACCTGACCCGAGATCAGATTAATCAGACGACCGTGGACAAAATGCGGCGAAACACGGCCCGGGCCCTTTTCAGCCAGCACCAGTGATTCGCTCTCAATTCCCGGCAGACCGCCGATACCTGAACCGATCGAGCAACCGGCGCGCTCACGCATCGCTTCGGGCATGTCTTCAAGACCAGCATCTTCGATCGCCTGTCCGGCGGCATCGATGCCATAAATGATGAACGGATCGACCTGACGCTGAACCTTGTGGTCAACGCGCTTGTTGGGGTCAAAGCCATAGGGGTGATCGGCCGGCTTTACCTCACAGGCGATCAGGCACTTCTGGTCAGAAGCATCGAAGCGCGTGATCCGCCCCGCGCCCGATTTACTGGCGAGGATGTTTGCCCAAGCGGTTTCAACATCAGCCCCCAGCGGGGTGACA
>CANGBE010000197.1 GCA_947451875.1 Sphingomonadaceae bacterium
AAAGACGCGCTCAACGCCCGCATCCCGATGGGCCGCATGGGCGAGGGCGAGGATATCGGCGCGGCCGTGGCCTACCTCGCCAGCAAGGAAGCGGGCTATATGACCGGGCAGACGCTGCACGTAAATGGCGGCATGGCGATGCTCTAAATCCTCCTCCGTAGGGGGAGGGGGACCACGCGCAGCGTGGTGGAGGGGCACGCGCAAGTGATCCCGAATTAGAGGTCAGGACCACTCGCCTGTACCCCTCCACCATCCTGCGGATGGTTCCCCTCCCTGTTCCGAGGAGCAATTGCCGTATTTATCCCCAGCCCCAGCCACTTCCCGCTTGCCCGAAGCGCGCCCCGCGTTAGAGAAGAAAGTCCGAAAATTCCGGCGCGCAGGCGATTCCTCTCGTGCGCGTCCTGAAGGGGGAAGCGGACGATCATGAAGGCCACTATCGAACGCGCGACGCTCCTGAAGTGCCTGTCGCACGTTCAGTCCGTTGTTGAGCGGCGCAATACCATTCCGATCCTGTCGAACGTGCTGATCGAAGCCTCATCCGCAGGCACGGTGCGGATCATGGCGACCGATCTGGATATTCAGGTGGTGGAAACCATGGCCGCTGTCTCGGTCGATGCGCCCGGCGCGATCACCGTTTCGGCGCATCTGCTGTTCGATATTGCCCGCAAGCTGCCCGATGGCAGCCAGGTCAGCCTTGAGGTTTCGGAAAACCGCATGGCGGTGAAGGCCGGGCGCAGCCGCTTCTCGCTGCCCACCCTGCCGCGCGATGATTTCCCGGTGATCGTCGAAGGTGATCTGCCGACCAGCTTTGAACTGCCCGCAGCGACGCTGGCAGAGATTGTTGACCGCACCCGCTTTGCCATCAGCACCGAAGAAACGCGCTATTACCTCAACGGCATTTTCTTCCATGTGACGGACGATGAACTGCGCGCCGCCGCCACCGATGGCCACCGCCTCGCCCGCTATACGCTGAAAAAGCCGGATGGCGCCGATGGCATGCCCGATGTTATCGTGCCTCGCAAATGCATCGCCGAACTGCGCAAGCTGCTCGAAGAATCGCTTGATACCAATGTGTTGATCGATCTTTCCGCCAGCAAGGTGCGCTTCACGCTCGGCGGCGAAAACGGCGTGGTGCTGACCAGCAAGCTGATCGACGGCACGTTCCCCGATTACAGCCGCGTGATCCCCACCGGCAACGACAAGCTGCTCCGCCTCGATCCGCGCAGCTTCTACGAAGGTGTCGACCGCGTCGCGACCATCGCCACCGAAAAGACCCGCGCGGTGAAGATCTCGCTGGAAACCGACAAGGTAACGCTCTCCGTAACCTCGCCCGATAACGGAACGGCGGCGGAAGAACTGGCTGCAGATTTCAAGGCCGAAGGCTTCGAGATCGGCTTCAACGCCAATTACCTGAAGGACATTCTCAGCCAGATCGATGGTGACAATGTCGAACTGCATCTGGCCGATGCCGGCGCGCCAACGCTGATCCGCAAGGACGATAAGTCAGCCTCGCTCTATGTGCTGATGCCGATGCGGGTTTGAGCGCGAAGGGGCCTTACCCCTTCGCCACCTCAATCATCCGCCCCACATCAACAAACTTCTCCCTCGGCGCATCATGCCGGGCGCGTTCCACCTCTGCCGCTTCGATCTTTTTCCAGTCACGAAACCGCACGGGCTCAATCCCGCGTTGCTTGGCTAGGGCATCGAAGCCTTCGCCGCCTTGGCGTGCGCCGCTGATTTCGCCTGAGGCCATGTCCTCGACCACGCGCTCGATCACCGAGAAGCCGTCGGGGCGGTTGGTGCCGATGGTGCCGCTGGGGCCGCGCCGCGCCCAGCCGACGCAGTAGAGGCCGGGCAGGATGCGGCCATCGACATTGGCGAAGCGTCCGGCACTCTCTTCAAACGGCACGCCGGGGATCGGGCTGGTCTGATAGCCGATGCAGCAGACGACAAGGCTGGCGGGCACCACATAGGTCTCGCCCGTGCCAACTGCGCGGCCGCCGTCGAGCTTGGTGCGTTCCACTTCGACCCCGGTAACCTTGCCATCTTCGCCGATCAACCGCTTGGGAGAGGCGAAAAAATCGAACTCGATTTCGATGTCCTTGTCGGCGCGGTGGCTTTCCGGGATCGCGGCGAAGCTGCGCAGGTGGGTAACCGATTTGCGCTGGCCGGGTTCGAGCAGCGCATCCTCGCCCTCGTCAGGCAGGTCAGCCGGATCGACACGCGGGCAGGCGCGTGTCAGGTGGGCCAGTTCGCCAAGTTCCTTGGTGGTCATGGCGATCTGGTGCGGCCCGCGGCGGCCGAGAATGGTGATCTGCTCGATGTGCGAAGTCTCAAGGATATCAAGTGCATGGGCGACAATATCGCTGCCAGAGAACTCGGCGCGGGTCTTGGCAAGGATGCGCGCCACGTCGAGCGCGACATTGCCGTTGCCGATCACTACGGCGCTGCTGCCAGACACATCAGGATCAAGGTCTGCGAACTGCGGATGGCCGTTGTACCAGCCGACGAAGGCCGCGCTGCCATAGACGCCGGACAGGTCTTCGCCTTCCAGCCCAACCTTCTTGTCATGCGGCGCGCCTGTGGCGAGGATCACGGCGTCATAGAGGCTTTCCAGTTCGGCAATCGTGATGTGCTCGCCCACTGTGACATTGCCAAGGAACCGTACGTTGTCTGACTGGGCAACCGCCTCATAGCGTTTGGACACGCCCTTGATCGACTGATGATCGGGCGCGACGCCGGTGCGGATCAGGCCGAATGGCACGGGCAGGCGATCAAACACGTCGATCATCACCGCGTCACCCCACTGCTTTTGCGCAGCTTCTGCCGTGTAGTAACCGGCGGGTCCGGACCCGATGATCGCAATATGCTTCACGCCTCAATCCCTCTCATTTTGTTCTTTGGCCTTTTCCAGTCTGAATTCGGCCCGAGTGCAAGGGAAAATTTGCATAAATTCCAACGCGTCGGCCAACGCTTTGGTGATTGCCGCGAAACA
The DNA here is from genome assembly GCA_947451875.1 of Sphingomonadaceae bacterium. Lineage (GTDB taxonomy): Bacteria > Pseudomonadota > Alphaproteobacteria > Sphingomonadales > Sphingomonadaceae > Novosphingobium. Next base: position 2,996 of record CANGBE010000197.1, read on the forward strand.
TCTGTAATTTCGCATAGCGCGGCAAGTTTGGACAACGCCGGATTAACTGTTTTTCAAGCGGAATTTGGCATAGCGGCGGGATGAGTGACGCAAAGGGTCAGCGCCAGATGCCGGAGCGCGTGCAAGCGCGCGCGGAATTGGCTGCGCCTGTCCAGTCCACACGCAAGTCCGCGGTGACCGCTCGGGTGCGAGGAAAGCGCTTTGTCGAGCACTATGCTCTGCCGCCAGATTGGTGGCAGATTAGCGGCGTTTTGCTGGCCGCAGTTCTGGCGCTTCTTGCGTTTGCACGGGTCACGCCCTCGGTGCTTTCTGGCGTGCTTTTAGTTGCGGGCATCCTTGGCTGTCTGGCTTCGTTCAAAACTGCACAGTTTGAACGCAAGGAGCAGCTCGCTGCTCAGGCTAGTCACCAACTTGTGGCAGCGTCGGTTGCATTGCCGATGGTGCTATTCGGAGCTGGAATGGGCCTGTGGAACCTGCCGCAGGCCGATGGCGCTCACGCGGTCATGGCGCAGCTGCTGTGCATCAGCGTGGTAGCGTCGATT
>CANGBE010000198.1 GCA_947451875.1 Sphingomonadaceae bacterium
CGGCGCGCGCCTTCTTCAGCTTGGGCAGCGACAGGCCTTCTTCGCGGATCATGGCGGGGGCACCGGCGATTGAGCGCGGGATGGAGAACAGGCCGGCCCAGTCGATGGCAAACACGCGGCCAACCAGCACGGCACCTGCGATGGCACAGGTCATGCCCATAGCGAAGATCGCCCAAGGCTGTCCGCCCAAAGGCAGCAGCGATGCCGCGCCGCGCATGGCCTTGGCACCCAGGATGCCGGTCAGGCCGCCCAGCGATGCCGGGAAGGATGTTCCCGATGAATCGGGCAGCAGGCCGAGTACCGATGACAGCAGAACCATGCCCGCTGACAGGACCAGAAGCCCGTGCCACCAGCCATGGGGCGCTTCGATATCTTCGCGATCGCTCGCTAGTCGCCACATCTTGCGGCCTGAGATAAACAGCAGCGGCAGCAGCAAAACCGATACCGGGCCAAAGCTGAGCAGCGCCAGATCAGCTAGCCAAGCTCCGGGCGCACCCATCCAGTTTTGCGCCAGTCCGCCTGAGGCAGTGGAAAGTGAAGGGTCGGTCTGGTGATAGGTCGCCAGAGCTATGCCAAGAAAAATGCTGGCGGCGAAAAGCGCGAGTGCGGTAGCCATTTCGGCGGCGCGGCGAAGGGCACGGCGCATCACCATGCGCCACTGCGTTCCGGCCGCCGCTCCACGTCTTGTGCCGATTGGCTGGCTTGCCATTTTTCTGATCCCCGCTTGCTTTGCCCAAGCATAATGCGCCCAGGCGTGACTCCGCGTCAAGAATCCTTGAGAATCATGGCGACTCGCTTCATCGCATTTCGCGCACGGGGGCGCTCTAATTCCCCCAGATCGTCATCCCCGCCACTGGCACCTGAGCCCTGATTGCCGGGGCATACATCGCCTCAACCCGCGCCGGGGGCAGGGTGAAGCGGCCCGCCGAATTGAGCCGAAGGGTATATTCGATCACCGAAGTGCCGCGCGGCAGCCAGTCGTAATAGGCCCGCCAGTAATCGCGCCCGCTCTCGGTATAGGCGGGATAGGTCCCTTCGGTCTTTTCACCCTGCTGCAGGATCGCCGATTGCCCGCCAAGGCTCGACATCACCACTGCGCCCGGAGGCAGAGGATCGGAAAGTGCAACCCAGTTGCGCTCGGCGCTGGCCTCGATTGTCAGGCGCACCCGGATCACGTCGCCTTGGCTCAGCTTGCCCTGCTGCTTTGCCGAAACCACCGAAACGCTGCGTGTCAGGCGGTAGCCGGCCATCAGCGGCTGACTGAGAGGCACGGCGGCGTGGACAGTCACGGTCGCCCAAGGTCCAGCGCCGCCCGATTGCGACATGGTCATCAGTCCGGCGACAAGCGGCAGGCGGGTTGGTGCAGCATCGGCCTTGCGCGGCCAGACAAAGCTTGCCGATCCAGAGCCCAGCGAAACATGGGTTGTCCCCGCCACCGCGCTCGCCGGATAGGCGGCATCGAACCGCCGCGAGACGAGCACGCCCCAGGCATTCGCTGGTGTCGTATCCCAGTGTCCACGCTGTTGGCGGGCGGCGACGCCGACCATCATCTTGGGCACTTCAGCCGACCAGCCCGGCTTGCCGATCACCGCATCGAGCGCGAGGATCGCCATTTCGTCTACACTGGTCATCATCCACCAAGGCGTGCTGGCACGGTCTGCCAGGTCGAGACGGGTGCCCTCATAGACCAGCCGCTTGCGCAGTTCGCCCTCAGCGGCCGCACGAAGCTGGGAGGCGCGGGGTGCGTTAGGCAGGCGATCGAGCGCGATGATCCAGCTTGCCAGCGCAGAAGTCGGCATATCGGCGGGAACCATATCGATCCGCGCCACGAGGCCGGGATCGGCCGCACCCGCGCGGGCGAGGGCGGAGAGCGCGGCGATCTTGACCAGCCGCTCGTCAGCGCGGGTTGCGCGGTCGCGGGTCAGGCGGCCTTCGACGACGCCCTGCAGCGCGGCAACCATGCGGGCCTTTGGCCCTTCGGGAATTGGCAGGCCTGCCGCCGATGTCGCCGCCAGCACATAGGCGGTCAGCTCGGCCGATCCGCGCATGTCGGCCATTGGCCAATATCGCACCAGCCCGTCGCTATCGAGATAGGTCGGCAGCGCGCCGGCCAGCGTGTTCCAGCCCGCCGTATCACCCTGAACGATGATCCGCGACAGCCGCTGTTCAAAGCAGTTGAACGGATAGTCGGTCATATAGGCCTTAACCCCACCAAGCGGCGCTGCGAGGCTATCGCCAAACGAAACGTCGACAAAGCCTCCCGGCAACGCGCCGAAAGGCACACCGATCACCGGCGCGGGTTCGCCCACGTGGAGCAGGCTCGCCGCCCAGACTTCAACCGGCACGGCGGGCGCGACTTCCTGCATGGCGACCACCGAATCCATCGCCTTGCCATCGCTCGATTGGGCCTTCAGCGTCCACTTGAGCGTTCCCGGCTGCTGCGGCGCATCAAAGCCCCAGCGCACGCGTCCTGCTGCGCCTGCCGGTATGGTCAGGGTAAGCGGCGGGAACTTGGCATTGGTGCCCTCGAGAGTTGGCTGCGCAGTCACCGTCATCGGATGATCCGCGCCGTTCTTCAGGGTGAACACCGCGTCATAATGATCGCCTGTGCGCACCAGTGCGGGCAGGCCGGGATAGACCGAGAGATCCTGCGCCGTCCGCACCGAAGTCTCACCCGTGCCGAACAGCTGCGCGGCATCGGTGGCTATAGCCACCAGCTTGAAGCGCGATAGGGCATCGGAGAGCGGCACTGTCAACTTCGCGTGCCCATTGCCGTCGAGCGGCACATGGCCCTGCCACAGCAGCACAGGCTGGAAGTTTTCGCGATTGACGGCAGAGGCATCGCCGCCACCGCCGCCCGCCGCGACGGCCTTCTTGCCGAAGTGGCGCTTGCCGACGACCTGCATCTGCGCGGTGGAGGTCGCGACCTCAAGGCTGCGTTCGCCCATCATCGCTTCCAAGAGGTTCCAGCTCTTATTCGGCATCAGCTGCAGCAGCGCCTCGTCCACCGCGACGAAAGCCACGTCTGCAGAGCGCGCAGGCTTTCCGTCGGGACCCTTCACATCCAGCGTAACCTGCGCCTTATCGCGCACGGCGTACTTCTCGCGGTCTGCCTTTACCGAGACGTCGAGCTTATGCCCCTCCCAGCCGACCTGCACTTTGGCATAGCCGATGCGGTAGGCGGGCTTGGCGAGATCGACTGTTGCCGTGGGATTAGCAGCCTCGCCTTGCCCGAATGGCAGGTTCCAGCGCCGCGCCAAGTCATTGAACCACAGCTTGGTGCCATCAACGCGGCCTCGAACATTGGCGGCGACCGAGGCCGGATTGGCGGGGGTGTTTGTGGCGATCAGGAACACCTGATCCTCGTCAATCGAATCGCCATCCTCGCCCGGTGCGAGAACGGCGCGCACCGATGGGCCTGCGGTGTCGATAGTGAAACTGCTCTGGCCTTGCACCTTGGAACCCGCCAGAGTTGTCAGCCCTTCGCGCAAGGTGACCTTGCACGATGTGCCGCCAGGGAGGGCACGCTCGAA
>CANGBE010000199.1 GCA_947451875.1 Sphingomonadaceae bacterium
CAAACCACCACCCCCCGTTCATCGCGCCCCCGATCCAAGCTGCGGCGAAGTGCGAGTCCAATCACGCAAGGCTGATGGAAAATGGAGCGGGTGAGGAGAATCGAACTCCCGTATTCAGCTTGGGAAGCTGCTGCTCTACCATTGAGCTACACCCGCATGGCCTTGATCTGGCACCGCAGAGCGGGCCGGTCCGGCAAGAGCGGCGCCGATTGCCACAATCGTTTGGGGTGGGTCAACCTTTGATCGGCCAGAGTTACAGCGCGAAATGGGCGCGGGCAAAGTTCTGCCTCGCCAATCCTGCGAAAATGCGCGAAGGGCGCGGCGATGAACTGCCTGCTGCGCCCCATCCTGGCCTACACGTTGGCTGCATTGCTTTTGGCGATGCCGGGTCATGCCGTGGCCAAGAGCGATACCCATTACTGGGCGAGTTCGAGCATCAGTGTGAAGCTGAATAACAAATTTGTCCTCACCAATGATTCTAGTGTGCGATCAAGCGACGCCAAGGGGCTGTATCAAGCGATCAATCACTTTTTGGTAGGTTACAAGGCGACGAAGCACGTTACCGTAACGCTGGGTTACACCTCCGATTTTCAGCACTTGCACGGCACCTTCACCACCACCGAGAACCGCTTTCGCCAGCAGATCGCCAGCGATCAGTTAGCTATGATCGGCACGGCGAAACTCAGCGGCAAACTGCGGCTGGAGGAGCGCTGGCGCGATGGCTTTGCCGGAACCGGCTGGCGCATGGTGCCAAGCACGCGGCTGGCCATTCCGCTAAGCAAGAAACTGGCACTGAACCTGTCAGAAGATGTCTTTTTCAATCTTAACACCACGGGTTTTCAGAAGACCCCCGGGCTCGATCGCTTACGCACTGCGGTTTCGCTGGGTATGCCGTTGGCCAAGCATTTCACGCTGGAGCTGGGCTATATGGAGCAGCACGGCTTCGTCCCCGCTGCCGAAGATACCGACGATCATGTGATGACGGCAAAAATTATCGCCGCGTTTTAAGCTTCGATCGAATCGAGCACATAGCCAAGCGACCGCACCGTCCGCAGCGGATCGGGTGCGCCGTGAGCGGCGAGAGCCCGGCGCAAGCGGCCGATCCAGACATCGACAGTCCGCTCGTCAATCCCCTGTGCGTGCTTGCCCAAGCGGTCGATCAGCGCTTGGCGCGAAAAGACCTGATCGGGGTTTTCCAGGAAGTGGACCAACAGGCGAAATTCGTTGGGGCGCAGCGGCACGACCTTGCCCTCTATCCGCACCTGATAGGCGGCAAGATCAACGGTGACGACACCATGGATATAGCGCTGGCGGGAGGGTGATTCCTCGCGCGAGATAGCCTCGATGCGCTCGAACAGGCGGATGGAGTCCAGCGGCCCGACAAGATAATCGTCAGCACCTGCCTGCAGCGCACGGCGCCGCGCCTCGGAATCGGGTTCTTCCAGGATCATCGTTAGATGCGCAGCCCGCGTCGCCTCGGATTCGCGAAGTCGGCGGCAGAGCTCAAGACCTGAGAGATTGGGGCAGAGCCAGTCGATAAAGCCCCAGACCTTGCCAGTAAGCGAGATCTCGGGCGGGGAATCGTCAATCGGAATCACCCGCCAGGCCGGATGGCGCATGGCAATGTCGGCCAGCAAGCCCGCCTGCGGAGATGTTATCAGGAGTGTGTTGGACGTTTCCATGGACCGGGCACTGAGATTGGAGGGCAGATTTGTTGCCTTGCACGCACATTTTGACGATTGCATGACGGTGAAGCGTCATTTCGATGAAGCTTCGCAACAAGGGCACGTCTTGTCGCATTCATGTCACAGTAAACTGCGTGAATTTATCGCGGGATAGTCCTAGTATCTCTATCTGTACTGGAGGAGAAAGCCATGAGAGCTCTGGGGAAGGAATTTGGGATTGCCTTGGCATTCGCTCCGTTCCTCTTGGCGCTTGCCACCCCGGCGCATGCTGAAAAGCTGTCATTTGACCACCGCCTTTACCCGCCGCTGAAAGAGGTGCTGGATTCGGGCAATCAGGACATGGTCCTGTTTGATGCCAGCAACCCGCGCTACATTGTTGATCGCATCGCTGTTTCGGGCAAATCGGCCAAGTTGTGGACCGAAGCGCTGGAAATCATTGCCCGCACCCCCATGCGCGATATGAAAACCGCAGCCGACTGGATGGCCGAGCTGCGCGCCAAGGCCGATCCGAAATGCGCCTATGATGCCAAGATCATTGCTCAAGACGACATTTCCATCACCTTTGAACGGCGCATGACAAATTGCCCGGGCGAGCGCGCGCCGGTTGCTCTGTACCGGATCATCGCAAGCAAACGGTCGCTGTTCATGCTCGCCGTGCTGGAAAGGGCAGAACCCGGCGCCGAAGCGCGCAAGCAATGGCTTGACCTGCTGGCCTCTGCCCATCTGGAATGACTATTTCGTGACACATTGCTGTCATATTACTGTCGTCAAATCTACGCAATAGCGACATGAACCATGCCTAGTGCGGTTTCCGAAGCCGGGGTGGTGGGGCGATTCGCTTGTCCAATCCAGTCCGGCGTCAGCCAATGAAACTGACTCAGGGACTTTTATTTCATGATCCGCGTAATCAACCGCTCGACTGCATCGTTCAGCGCGCTTGCCTTGGCCCTTGCTTTTGGCAACGCCGGCACCGCATCGGCAGCGATGACCGTTTCCGACACTGCCATTACCGTTGATGCAGCCGCTGCACCGGAACCGGCAGCTGACGAGAGCGCCCAGAACAGCAAGGACACGGGCCTGACGGAAATCGTCGTGACCGCGAACAAGCGCGAAACCAACCTGCAGAAGACCCCGATTTCGATCAGCGTCATGGGCGCAGAGACGATTCAGGAGCGCAAGGTTCAGAGCTTGCTCGATCTGGCCGACGGTGGCGTTCCTTCGCTGCGTGTTGCCACTTTCGAAGCCCGCCAGTCGGCGCTGACCATCGGTATCCGCGGCATCGTTCCGCTCGACGCCAATCAGCCTGCCCGCGAACAGGGCGTCGGTATCCTAATCGACGGCATCTATCTGGGTCGCCAGCACGGCCTGAACGCTGCACTGTTTGACGTTCAGCGCGTTGAAGTTTTGAAGGGTCCGCAGGGAACCCTGTTCGGCCGTAACACCGAAGGCGGTGCGCTCTCGATGGTGCTCAAGGCTCCTTCGGGTGAATTCGGTGGCCGCATCGACGGCGGCGTGGGCAACCTTGGCGCCTATAACGCTGGTGCCCATATCGACCTGCCCAAGGTTTCGGGCTTCTCGGTCAAGCTTGACGGCATCGTCCAGCACCAGAATGCCATCACCGAAAACCCGATGCCCGGCCAGATGGGCTTTGGTTATTACAACCGTCAGGGCGGCCGCGTTGCCGTACGTTGGGAGCCGATCGACGGCCTGACCAACGATATGTCCTATGACATCGCCCGTGACGAAAACACCCCGTTCTACAGCCAGCTGCTGAACTATGACCCCAACAACTGCCGCGCCCTTAGCGGTGGCAG
>CANGBE010000200.1 GCA_947451875.1 Sphingomonadaceae bacterium
CTTGAACTTCTCGGCCATCTTGGCTTCGCGGTCGGCCTTGTCGATCTTACCATCGTGATTGACGTCCAGCTTGTCGAACGCTGCGCGAGCGCGAGCTTCTGCTTCGGCGCGGGTAACGGTCTTGTCGCCCATCATCGTATTGTGCGGGGCTGGGGCCTCAGCAGCCGCCAAGGCGACCCCGGCTCCAGCCAAAGCGACGGCGGAAATGGCGATTGATAAAGCTTTCATTGGCTATCCCTTTTGTTTTGAAAACTGCGCAGTGCCAGATGGTAAGGGGGTGGGGTTTTCCGGCCACTGCGCAATTCTCTTGGTTGCTGTTTAGGCCGCAAGTGTCGCAGGCTTATGCCGCTATGCTGCATTTTTGTCGCATATTGTCGCGCCAACCGCTCCCCCGGATCATCCCATGTTCATGACATAGGCGTTGAGCTTGTTGCCATCAGGATCACGGAAGTAGGCAGCATAGAAGCCGGGGAAACGCTCTCCAGGAGGGCCTTCGCAAGTGCCGCCATTGGCCAGCGCGATTTCATATACGCGCTGCACCTGCGCCTCGTCCTTGGCCTCCAGCGCGACCATTACGCCGTTGCCGACTGTCGCCGGATTGCCATCGAACGGCTTGGTGAGGCCAACGCCGGGCGCGCCGCCGGGTTCGCCCCAGGCGATGAAGGTATCATCGTCCATCATTCGCCCGACGCCGAATGCGCCGCAGACGGCATCATAGAATTTTACCCCGCGGGCGAGGTCATTGGTGCCCAAGGTTACGTAACCGATCATTGTTCCTGCTCCTCAACTCCTCGAGTCGTTACGGAACATTATAGGAACAATATCACTGCCGCAATGGTTCTATCCGAGCGCGACGGCGTTCAACTTGTTGCCATCAAGATCGCGCCAATAGGCGACATAATAACCGTTCGCCCGCTCACCCGGAGGTCCCTCGCAGGTTCCGCCTTGGGCGAGGGCTGCTGCGTGCATTTTGTCGACTACCTCGCGGTTTGGCGCACCGATGGTTGCCATCGTGCCATTGCCGTTGGTCGCGGGATTGCCATCGAACGGCAGGGTCACGGCAAATCCTGCGCCAGTGCCAGAGCCATAATAGATTGAGCGCTCGGTCTGCCCGGTGCGCGTCGTTCCCAGCTCGCCCAGCACGGAATCATAGAATTTGCCCGCGCGTTCCAGATCACGCGTGCCGAAGCAGATGTTGACGATCATAGGTTCGTTCCTCTCAGAGCGGTGCGCACTGCGCTTCTAGCCATTCGCGCGCTGCGCCTTCCAGCTGCGGACCGACGATTTCCAGCACCCGCGCGTGGTAGCTATTCCACCATTCCACCTCGTCGCGGGTCAGTAGGCTGCAATCAACGAGGGCGCGCTCGATCGGCACGTGGGTGAGCGTTTCGAAGCCGAGATAGTCGCCCTCTGCACCAGGGATAGTGCGGGGCTCTACCAGCACGAGGTTTTCGATGCGGATGCCGAACTCGCCAGTCTTGTAATAGCCTGGCTCGTTGGAGAGGAACATGCCGGCGAGTAGCTCCTGATCGGTCCCGGCCTGTCCGCCTGCGCTCTTGGCGATGCGCTGCGGGCCTTCGTGGACCGAGAGGTAAGAGCCGACGCCGTGGCCGGTGCCATGGGCATAGTCGACGCCCGCCTGCCACAGGTGATAGCGCGCCAGCACGTCGAGCTGGCTTCCGGCCGTGCCCCGGGGGAAGACCACGCGGGCAAGCGCAATGTGGCCCTTGAGCACGCGGGTGAAGCGGTCTTTCACCTCTGCAGAAGGTTCTCCCGGCCCGACCCAGACAGTGCGGGTGATGTCGGTGGTGCCATCGGGGTACTGCCCGCCGGAGTCGACGAGATAGACGCTGGAAGGTTCGAGTGTGCGGTTGGTCTCTTCGCTCACACGGTAGTGGACGACAGCGCCGTTCGGCCCCGCGCCCGAGATGGTATCGAACGAAAGATCGCGCAGATCGCCGCAGTCGCGGCGGAACTGGTGCAGCGCCTCGGCAGCGGTGATCTCGGTGACTTCGCCCTTGGGGGCTTCAAGCGAGAGCCAATGGAGAAACCGGCTGACCGCACCGCCATCGCGGGACTGTGCGGCGCGGTGACCGGCCTGCTCGATCGGGTTCTTGATCGCCTTGGGCAGCACGGTGGGATCGCGCAGCTCGACGATCTCGGCTCCGGCCCCTGCCAGCGCCCCGAACACAGCCTGTACCGCGCGTTCGGGATCAACGGCGACTTTTTTGCCTTTCAGGCCTTCCAACCCGGGCACAAAGGCCTCTCGCGAGCGAATGGTCACAGCATTGCCAAGGTGCGCTTGCACTTCAGGCGTGATCTTTTCCTCGGCGATGAACAGCTCGGCCGTGCCATCGGCGTGGGCGATGACGAATGACAGCGCGACCGGCGTGCGTTCAACGTCGGTGCCGCGAATGTTGAGCAGCCAGGCGATTGAATCGAGCGCGGTGATTACCGCGGCGTCTAGCTTCTTTTCGGCCAGCCATTCGGCCACGGCCGCGCGCTTGGCTTCGCTCGGCTCACCGGCATTGGCCAGCGTGTGGACTTCCGCCACGGCGGGAGAGGGCGCAGGCTGATCGCCCCAGATCGTGTCGATAGGGTTACCGGAAACCGGAACCAGCACGGCCCCGCGCTCCTTCAGCGCCTTTTCGGCTGCCACTGCCCAAGGCTTGCCATGCAGCCACGGATCGAAACCGATCTTCGCGCCTTCGTGCGCGTGTTCACCCAGCCACTTGGCCGGGCTGGTCTGCGGCACCGACTCGTATGACCAGAACCGGCCATCCACCTGATCGCGCACCTGCAGGGTGTAACGGCCATCAACGAAAATCGCCGCCTTATCCTGCAGCACGACCGCCGTCCCTGCCGATCCGCCAAAACCGGTCAGCCAGGCGAGGCGCTGGGCATAGAGGCCGACATATTCGCTCATGTGCTCGTCAGAGATCGGAATGACAAAGCCATCGAGATCGCGCGCCAGCAATTCCTTGCGCAGAGCTTCGAGCCGGGCTTCATGGGTATTCATCAGCATGGTTGCAGTCCTTCTGCGCGCACCATAGATGCTGCGCATGACTCTTACTACACCCCCCGTCGCCCCGAAAATACCGCACGTCGAAACGCATCACGGAATTTCCGTGACAGACGACTACGCCTGGCTGCGTGATCCAGGCTATCCAGAGGTGACCAACAAGGCTGTTCTGGCGCACCTCGAAGCCGAAAATGCGTGGTTCGAAAGCCGGATGAACCCGCATCAGGGACTGATCGACAGCCTGTTCACCGAAATGCGCGCCCGGATCAAAGAGGCGGACAAGTCCGTGCCGCAGAAGGACGGCGACTGGCTATACTGGATAGAGTTCGAGGAAGGCGCTGAGTACAAGAAGTGGTGGCGCAAACCAGTTTCCGGCGGCGAGGACGAGCTGATCCTCGATGAAGTCGCGCTGGCAGAGGGGCTGGAATACTTCCGCCTCGGCGCGCTGTCGGTCTCCAAGAACGGGCACTTGCTC
>CANGBE010000201.1 GCA_947451875.1 Sphingomonadaceae bacterium
ACCGCGATTGGGCTGCAGAACGTCCACCGCGAAGCTTTCGATTTCGGGCTTGGCTGGAATCTGGAATCGTATTCGGCAACGATGATCTCGCCGCGCCGCGTGGCGATGACAGCAATCCCGGTTGCATGGTCACCTCCGATCAATGGCACGCTTCGCGCCAGCGTGATTGTTGCCCCGATGAGCAAGGCCGAACACTTCGCCCAGTGGAAGGGCAAGCTGGCCGGCAAGATCGTGCTGGTTTCACTGCCCGGCTCGACGAACGAGCCGGGTAAGCCAGCCTTTCAGCGATATGACGATAAGGCGGTGGGCGATCTTGACCACTTCGATTTCCCCAACTTCGATCCCGATGCCAGTGACCGCCGACTCAAGCGGACCAGCTTCCCGCTCGAATTGACCCAGTTCCTCAAGGCAGAGGGTGCGGTGGCGATGATCCGGATCAGCTATCGCGATGGCAAGCTGGTGCATGGCGAAGGCTATAACTACCGCCCCGGCCAAACCATGGCTGTGCCTGCATTCGAGATTGCCGCCGAAGACTATCGCCGCATGGTGCGGCTGGCCAAGAGCGGCCCGGCACCCGAAGTCGATCTGGCACTCGCCGCGCGTTATGATGACAAACAGCTAAACGCCGAAAACCAGTTCGCCGAAATCGTCGGCAGCGATCCCAAGGCGGGCTATGTCATGGCCGGTGCGCATTTCGACAGCTGGATCGCCGGTGATGGCGCAGCAGATAACGGCGCGGGCAGTATTGTTGTGATGGAAGCGGCGCGAATCCTCTCGCGGCTGGGTGTGAAGCCTCGCCGGACGATCCGCTTTGCCTTGTGGGCGGGCGAGGAGCAGGGGCTGCTTGGCTCACGCGCTTACATCGAAAGCCACCTCGCAACGCGCCCGGTCGATCCCAAACTGACCGGGATCGCGGCTTATTCGGCGTGGTCGCAGGCATGGCCTATCACCCCTAAGGCCGGGTTCAACGATCTGAAGGCCTATTTCAACCTCGACAACGGATCAGGCCGGATCCGCGGCATCTATGCAGAGAACAACATTTCCGCCGCGCCGATGCTGCGCAAATGGCTTGCGCCCTTTGCCGGGATGGATGCGGAAAAGGTGATAACCGGAAAGACCGGCGGTACCGATCACGTTTACCTGCAGGCGATCGGCATTCCCGGTTATCAGTTCATTCAGGACCCACTCGACTATGGCAGCCAGGTCCACCACTCGAGCATCGATACAGTCGATCACTTGCGCGGTGAGGATTTGCGGCAAGCGGCGACGATCATGGCAGCGATGCTGTTGCAGGCGGCTGACAGCGACAAGGACCTGCCGCGCCAGCCACTCCCCACCAAGCCAACGCCCACCGATCCGTTCAAGGTAACAAATCCAGACGAATGAGGCGCGATAACTGACTCTGGTGCTTGACTTGGGCGGCCTTCGCCCATAACGGCCCCTCTTCCAGTTTTCAGCGGCAAAAGCCGCCCGAGGAATGACATGAAGATTCGTAACAGCCTGAAGTCGCTCAAGGACCGTCACCGGGATAACCGCGTTATCCGCCGCCGTGGCCGCACCTATGTGATCAACAAGACCAACCGCCGCTTCAAGGCGCGCCAGGGCTAATAGCCTTTGGATGGGCTGGGCCTTCCGGGCCCGGTTGGTTTGTCAACGGCCCGCCTCCACCGGAGCGCGGGCCGCTGTCGTGTATGGAGCACAAAAATGGGCGAAATTTCAGGCAGTTCTGCGCCGGTGGAAGCTGTAGTCTTCGATGTTGGCCGTGTGCTTTACGAATGGGACCTGCGCCACCTCTTCGCCAAGCTGATCGATGATCCGGAAGAGCTCGATTGGTTCTGCTCCACCGTTGTCACGCCTGAATGGCATTTCCAGCATGATGCCGGGGTGTCGCTCGATGTCATGGTCCTGGCGCGCAAGGCCGAGTATCCTGATCACGCCCACCTGATCGAAGCCTATGCCACGCGGTTCAACGAATCGGTCCCGGGTCCCGTGCCGGGCAGCCTTGAGCTGGTCGAGGCGCTGCACAGTCGTGGTGTGCCGCTCTATGCAATCACCAATTTCGGCGCTGAATTCTGGCCACCATTTCGCGCCACCGCGCCGGTGTTCGATCGCTTTCGCGACATCGTCGTTTCGGGCGACGAGAAACTGGCCAAGCCCGATCCAGCTATCTTTGATTTGGCAGAGGCCCGCTTTGGCCATCCGCGAGCGCGCATGCTGTTCATAGACGACAACGCCGCCAACATTACGTCAGCGGCGCGTTTGGGGTGGCAAGTCCACCATTTTACGGCTGGCGCCGAGGCTTTGGCCGCGGACCTGAGGTCACGCGGCCTTATTGCCTAAGTTCCCTGCCGAATTCGCAAAAGGGCGAATTCGGAGGCGGCGCCGTTCTATCCGAAACGCAAGTTTCGGATCAGCAGATCAACGCTTGTTGCACTTCGCCAGTTCTTCGGCGGACATGGTGCCCATCGGTGAGGTGAAAGCCGCGACTTCGCCGAACTTCTTGGCGACCTGCTGACAAACCAGAACCGGGCGTGAGCCGCCGCCTGGTGCGGTGCAGGCATCGCCGGCGCACTTCCACAGGGCTTCGTTTATGATCATCTGCTTGGGCGCGGCCAGCGGCGCGGAAAGGCGCGCGGAGAAGCCTTGTGAGGCGGCAACAGCCTGCGCAGGCGTTAGAGCGAGAGTCGCGCCAGCAAGGGCGAGGGCGCTAGCCAGCAGGCCAAACGTCGTCGAACGCGAAAGTGCGGTTCGCATGGGGTATTCTCCTGTTGTGTGCTTCCCGGGAGAGGGTGAGCGGATTTCAGTTGCGAATCGCTACTTATAAAGTTAGGTTGCGTAATGCAACTGATAAATGAAAAAATTTCGTATGACAGCAATCCTGCGCTAGAACGTCTGCATATGGGTAAGTTGCGCGAACCACTTGAAGACATGGACTGCGGCCTTCCGCTGGCGCTGGAGGTGATGGGGGAGCGGTGGAGCTTCATGATCCTGCGCGCTGCCTTCAACGGCGTGCATCACTTTGAGGATTTCCTCGCCGCGATTGGCATTGCCCGTAACATCCTCTCAAATCGGCTCGTCCGTCTGGTCGAACACGGCATTATGGAACGCGCACAGATGGAGGATGATCGCCGCAAGGTGATGTATGGCCTCACGCCCAAGGGCATCGATCTGCTCCCCGCCATGCTGGCCCTGCGTCAGTGGGGCGAGAAATACGGGCTTGGCGTGCCGAGCAATCCGGTTCTGGTGGATAAGCAGGATGGCCTGCCGATCGGCCCAATCACCATGCGCGCCCACGATGGCCGGGTGCTCGCCTATGAAGACCTGCAATGGCGCGATCGTTCTGAAGTGGGCAAGCCTGACACCGACTGCTGCGGCCCGGCTGAAGATGATCTGCGCGGCTGGGCTAAGGAAATGATTGGCTGATAAGTCTTGCGGCCCGGCTAGGCGCGGGCATGATCACGCCATGATGAAACGCCGATTCGCTCTGCTGGC
>CANGBE010000202.1 GCA_947451875.1 Sphingomonadaceae bacterium
AATTCGTCGCGCGCCTCGCCCATTCGCCCAGCGGGATGATCAGGTTTGATTCCTCAGCAATAGGAATGAACAGCGAAGGCGGCAGATCGCCGAAATCGGGGTGCTCCCAACGCATAAGCGCCTCAAGCGCAGCAACGGTGTTAGTTTTTGCGTTGACGATCGGCTGATAGGCAAGGTGGATCTTCCCCTCGCCTAGCGCTTCGCGCAAGTCTTCTTCTAGCACCTTACGCTTGTCGGCGTTGTTTTGCAGTTCGATCGAGAAAAAGCGGTACTGAGCGCGCCCCCCACCCTTGGCAGCATATAGTGCCAGATCAGCATTTCGCACTAGCTCGTCACAGGTGGCTCCATCGAAAGGAGCCACAGCAATACCCACCGATGCGCCGATCACACAGCGCGATCCATTGATTGAATAGGGCTGCGAAATAAGAGTGATCAGTCGCTTGGCAATGTCGCCCAATTTACCGCGATCGTCGCAGTCGGGGATGATGACCTGAAATTCATCGCCGCCAAGCCGTCCGATCTCGCCATCTTTGCCAATCACGCCTCGCAGCCGCTCGGCCACCTGCTTTAACAAGGCATCGCCGACCGGATGACCCAGCGTATCGTTGACCGCCTTGAAGCGATCAAGGTCCATCATCAGCAGCCCGCAACTGCGCCCACTGGCCTTGTAGGCGGCGATGGTGGCTTCAAGTCGCTGTTCCATCGAATGGCGATTGGAAAGGCCGGTAAGCGAATCGAAGCGGGCAAGCCGACTAGTATCGCGCTCTTCTTGCAAGGCAGCACTCACATCCACGCCGTTGCCACGAAAGCCGCTGAACTCGCCCCGCTCATCAAACTGCGGGCGGCCGCTGATCGCCCACCAGACTTCACTGTCCTCACCGCGCGCGCACACATTGAATGTCGTGAAGCACTTGCGCGATGCCAGCAGCAGCGGAAGTGTGCGGCCTGATTCACCGCCGACCAACTGCTCAAGATTGAATAGGGATGCAAACGGCTGGCTGGTAAGTGCTACGGGATCGACGTTAAGAGCATCGGCGACGCAACCGGAAACATAGGTGATCTGGCCTTGAGCGTTGGTTGACCAGAACCAACCAAGCCCGGAATTCTCAAAATCGCGCAGCGAGGCCAACGCCTCACGTTCCTCATCCACTGTGAGGTCACGAGGTGCTTGGGACGGCGTTTGCTTGCGCCTGAATGTTCCCAGCGGCCAGGCCATCAATTCTCCGGAACAACCTACTCCACCCGGAACCATCTCCGGGATGAAAGTTCGTAACCGGGAATGGTGAATTTTCGGCTAACTTATAAGTATAAACCCCTGATCGCCCTCGGCCTAACCGGCCTTGCGCAACCACAACCCATCGCCCGTATTTCGCCTTTGTTCAGGCATCAAAACGATGCGGCCATTCTCGTCGAGGTCAAGTTGGCGGGCAAATTCGATGTCCATCCGGTCATCCTTGCACCAGCGCGTGGTAACAGTGACAGTTTGTCCGACCCCCAGTTCGAGCGCGAAGATCGTTCCGTTCGGCACGTTCCACAGACCGGTAACTAGCGCGCCGGTTTGCGAGATGTTTCGGATTGTTGCTTCATATTTTTCGCCTGAATGTTCGAGCCAGATCTTGCGCAGCATTGTCTGCCGCACCGGACGGGCGGATCGCGGCCCTTCTGCGGAAACGCTGAGGCCTCGCGCCAGAAGGGCGCGCGCATCGCTGACGGTCAGCGGTTTGGCATAGATATAGCCCTGAACGTGGCTGCAACCCAGCGCACGGATCAGGTCAAGCTCGTCAAGCGTTTCAACGCCCTCTGCAGTGGTCTCCATACCTAGCGCTTCAGCCAAACTGACAATCGAAGCGATAATCGCGCCATTGCGGCTGCCCGAGATGGTCGCGCCGTGTACAAAGCTCTGGTCGATCTTGATCTTGTCGAACGGCGCCTTCTTCAGATAGCCAAGCGAGGAATAGCCGGTTCCGAAATCATCGAGCGCCAGACGCACCCCGATCCGGTCGAGCGCCGCAAACATCACGTCGGTCCCTTCGCTGTCATTCAGGAACACGGACTCGGTGATCTCGAGCTCCAGTCGCTCGGGCGCGACCTGTGCCGATGCCAGTGCAGAAGTGACGATCGATGGCAGGGCCGGGTTGGCGAATTGCAGTGGCGATACGTTTACCGCGACGCGCACGTTTTCGGGCCACTTGGCCATGTCCATACAAGCCGTGCGCAGCGCCCATTCGCCAATCTGGGCGATCAGACCCGCATCCTCGGCGATAGGAATGAACTTTGCGGGGCTCAGCGGCCCGCGCTTGGGATGATCCCAGCGCAGCAGGGCTTCGAAGCCGGTAATCTTCTCGGTCGTGGTCGATACCACCGGCTGGTAATAGAGCTCCAGCCCTCCGGTAGCGATGGCATCGCGCAGATCCTGCTCCAGTTGGCGGCGCTCCTCGGCATCGCTGTGCAGATCGGCGGCATAGAAATGGTGCCGTCCGCGCCCACCGTCCTTGGCAGCATAAAGCGCCAGATCGGCATTGCGGATCAGTGCTTCAGCGGTAACGCCATTTTCCGGCGCGCAGGCAATGCCAACCGAGGCACCAATCACAACCCTGTGCCCGTCAATCGAATAGGGCTGCGACAATGAAGCAATCACACGATTAGCCATTTCGGCAAGCATATCATGCTTATGGATGCCCGGAATAACGATCTGGAATTCATCACCGCCCAGTTGGCCGACCTGGCCAACCTTGTCGATCACCCGTTCCAGCCGCTGCGAAACCTGCTTGAGCAAGGCATCGCCCGCCGGATGGCCCAGCGTATCATTGACCTGTTTGAAGCGATCAAGATCGATGAGGAATACCGAACAGGTGCGCTGTTCAAGATTACGTGCGGTCAGCACCTTTTCCAGCGTTTGTGAAATCTGCAGCCGGTTGGCGAGACCGGTCAGCGAGTCATAGTGCGCCAGCCGGGTGACCTTCTCCTCGGACCGCCGCCGCTCGGTCAGATCGCTGCCAGACCCGCGGAAGCCCTGAAAGTTATCGAAATCATCATAGACCGGCAGGCCGTTAATCGACCACCAGCGGTCTTCCTCGTACTTGGTGGCAGCCCGCACCGCGAGCTCCTGAAAGCTCGAGCGGGTGGAGAGGTGAAACGCCAGCGTGCGCTCGCCTTCACGCGAATGATCCTTCAAGTTGAACAGATCGGTAAATGACAGTCCTAGCAGTTCTGCGTTATCGCGTCCTATCACCTCGCCCACCGTCGGCGAGACATAAGTTATCACCCCGCGCCGGTCGGTTTCCCAGAACCAGCCCTGCCGTGTCTGCTCATAATCGTTGAGGATCATCTCGGCGCGCTGCTGTGCCCGCTCGACAGATTCCTGGCGTCGCTGATTATCCCGGTTCAACGCGTTCTGCACGCGGCTGGCCCGAAAGCCTATCGCGCCCGCAACGGCGATTGCAACGAACAAAATCGGATCGAGCGTTACCGCCGAGAAGCCAATCCACAGA
>CANGBE010000203.1 GCA_947451875.1 Sphingomonadaceae bacterium
ACAGCGCAAGGAGCGGACAGTTGCAACCAGCAAGGTGGCAAAGCCCGCCGCACCTCCCGCAACGCCCCCAAAACTGCCCGCGGCAAAAGCCAAACTGACTTACAAGGACCAGCGCGACTTCGATCTGCTACCCAGCCGCATCGCCGAAATCGATAAAGCCATCGCCCGCGACGAAGCGGCGCTTTCCGACCCCACGCTCTACACCCGCGATCCGGCGAAATTTGCAGCGCTGACCAAAGCAATCGAAGACGCTCGCGCCGAAAAGGACGCGGCGGAAGAACGCTGGCTAATGCTGGCGGAGATGGTTGAGGGTTAGGTCCCCTAACCCTTCAACCGCGCCGCCACCCGTTCATTCACCCGCTGTTCCAGCAACGACAACGGCATGATCCCGTCCTTCAGGACTTCGTGGAACCAGGGCAGGCTGAATTTGTCGCTCAGAGCGGCCTGCGCCTTTTGCCGCAGTTCCATCCACTTGTTGTGGCCAATCTTGTAAGAGCACGCCTGTCCGGCCTGGGTGCAATAGCGCTCTACCTCGCGCTGGCTGCGCGGGCGGGTAAAGCCGGTGGTCGCAACCATGTAGTCGGTCGCCTGTTCGCGGGTCCAGCGCTTGAAGTGGATACCGGTATCGACCACGAGCCGCGCGGCGCGGAACAGGAATGATTGCAGATAGCCCGCCTTCTCGATGCCGGAATAGGCCCCCAGTTCGTCCGCCAGTTGTTCGGAATAGAGCGCCCAGCCCTCACCATAGGCCGAGATGAAGGTGTTGCGCAGCAGCAGCGGCAACTGACCAGCCTTATTGACGTAGGACAGCTGCAGGTGATGCCCCGGAATGCCTTCGTGGTAGGTCAGCGAGGGCAGCTGGTACTTCGGCCAGTCGCCGGTGTCCTTCAGGTTGATCCAGTAGATCGCCGGGCGCGAGCCATCCATCGGCGCGCGGTAATAGTAACCGTTTGACGCGCCATCCTGAATCTCAGGCGGCACGCGGCGGATTTCCAGCGGCAGCTTGGGAATGTCGGAGAAGGCTTGCGGCAGCTTGCTCCACATCGCTGCGACCCCGGCATTGAGCCCGTCGATCAGCTCCCGCCGCCCGGCATCAGTGTTGGCATAGAGCTGTTCTGGTCGGGTGTTGAGCGCGGTCAGCCGCTCACCCACCGAACCCGTCGTCAGCCCTGCGCTCTTAAGGATCGCGTCCAGCTTGGCGGAAAGATCGGCCACCTGATCGAGCCCGACCTGATGCACTTCCTGCGGCGTCATCCGCGTGCTGGTGCCCGAAATCAGCGCTTCGGCGTAAAGCTCCTCGCCATGCGGCAGGCGCCAGACGCCATCGCCAGCCAGCGTTGTGCCGCGCAGTTTCTCGATCAGGGCGATCTGCCGGTCGAGCGCCGGATAGACCTGGGTCTCGACGATCTTTGCGGCCCGGGGCGCCCAGTTTCCGGCAATCCCCTTGGCCTTGGTCCGCTCGACCAGAGTGGCAACCATCGAATTGGCTTCGGCTGCAGGCTGGCGCAGCTTGTTCAGCTGGCCCAGCGTCAATCCCAGCGACCAGGCGGGAGCGGCAAACCCGCGCGCGGCCTGTTCGCGCTGATAGGCCGTATCGGCATCAAGCGCGTCGCCAAATGCAGCAAGGCGTGACAGATAAGCTTCGGCATCGGCAACCGATTCCACCGGATGCACGCTGCCGAGAAAATCCGGAATCGAGAAGTAGGCGCCGCCCTGCTGGAAGATCGGATAGGGCCGCTGCAGCGAGCGAATGCCGAATTTCTGGGGAGCGGCATTTCGTTCATACTGATAGATCGCATTGGCGCGTTGCAGACGGCCGGGATCGCTCAGGCCCGCTTCGCCAAACTTGCGCAGCGACGCCAAAGCCTCACGGTTAAACCGGTTGTCACGGGCACGGCCAGCCGCGCTGCGATCGTCCAGTAGATACCGCATCTTCGCCCGCGCGCCTTTGTCGAGACCGAGCTGAGTCGCGTCCTCGGGGCTGGCATTGACCTTGGCATAGAATATCCGGTCCATCAGCGCATAGAGCTGGGCATCGCGCGCGCCCGCACCCCAAGCTGCCTCCGGCAGAGCCAGCAAGCCCGAAGCTGCCGCCGCCGCGCCCGTGCCAATCAGAAAATCGCGCCGTTCCATTTTCGTCCCCTGAACCGGTTTCAGTGGAGACGGGATCGCACGGGGGCTTGGTATGGGCAAGCGTCGTTGGTCGATTGCCGTGGACGGTCAGCCGATGCGGTAGAACCCCGCGACCCGGTCAAGCGCCAGTTTGAGCACCAGTTTGCCGCTGCGAACCGGCCATGCCAGCGCCTTTTCTGCATCGTACAGTGTCTCGCCTGCGCAAACCACGCGCCATAGAACGTCTGACAGCCCCGGTCTGGCAGCAGCAACCGCGCCATCGAAGCGCTGCTTGGCGGCGATCTGGCGCTCGCTGGCGGAAAGCCCCCGCGCGGCTCCACCGCTCACCCGCACCGGGTCCCAGCTCATCGTTAGTGAGGGGGAAAGCTGCGCGCGTTCCAAATCGGCTCGTAATTGCTCGCCAGCGGCCTGCTGCACATCGCTCAGGTGACCCCGCGAGTGAAGCCATGTCAGGGGGCTTTCGGCGAGGTTGACCGTCGCACTACGCCGCCCTTTGCGCGGGCCGCTGCTGATCGGACCTTCGCTAGACAGTTCGCGTTCGACGAGTTGGCGCTGCATGGTTCTTCCCCTTCGCTGGTGCTGATGGATTCGCACTTGCCAAATTCGGTTTGCTGTAGGAAAGAAGAAAAACCATTTTGGTTAATTGGAGCCGACGATGATCAACCGCATCCGCGACATTCGCCGTGAGAAGGGCCTGACGCTTGCCGACGTGGCCGAACGCTGCCAGCCGCAAACCACGGCGCAGACCATCGGGCGGCTGGAAACCGGCATGCGCAACCTCTCGCTGGTGTGGATGAACCGGATCGCCGCAGCTCTGGGTGTGGAGCCCGAACTTTTGGTGCGCGGTGATGTTTCCGCCCAGCCGCAGCTGGTAGCGCACCTGACGGATGCAGGCCCCGAAGCGCTCACCACCCCGCGCGATGCCATTCTGCCGACTGCGCTTGGCGGAGATGGCATTCTGATGGCGATGGCGGTGGAGGTAAGCTGTGGCGAATTCCGCGCCGGCGACCAGATCTGGTTCCGCCGCGTGCCGGACGAGGAATGGGGCCGCCACGTCAACCGCGATGTGCTCGTACCGCGCTCTGGCGGACGCTTTGCCTTTGGCCGGATGATTGACCGCGATGGCAGCCGCATTGCCCTGTTTCCGCCGGGCACTGGCCAGCGCCAGATCGTTGTCGATAATGCCGCATGGCTGGCTGCAGCGGAAATGCTGGTGCGCAAATTGTGAGCTTGCGCGTCCTGTCGATTTCGACGTTGTTTCCCAGTCCGGTCCGGCCTGGTTTCGGACGCTTTGTCGCAAGGCAATTCGATGCTCTCGCCGAACGC
>CANGBE010000204.1 GCA_947451875.1 Sphingomonadaceae bacterium
CTTGACCTCGGAGGTCAGTCCCGTGGGATCGACCTTCAGCTCCTTGATCACGAAGGCCTGGGTGACGTCGGAGCCGCGTTGTTCTTCGACGATCTTAAGCAGCTCGCCCTTGAGCGTGCCATTGGCAGCGGGATCCAGAAGCCGATTAGCTCCGGATCGTCGAGCCGCCTTGGAACGATGTACCTGTCGCTCATGATTGTTCCGCCCTCCCGTTCTTGACCGTCAGATGACCGCGGTGACCACCGAGGTGACGATCGGCACGCCGGTTCCGACGCCGATGCCGACCCCGACCGGGACCGCGATCTGCGCAAGGGTGAAGCGGCCCGAAGCGAGGCCGATGAGGCCGCCCGCGAGGCTGAGGACGGTGATGATCTTGCCGCCCGAGCCTTCGAGGAAGTCCGTAAACTTCGTCAGCGCAGGGGCGAAGGTTGTGTCGGCACCGGCATAGACCGCGCTCGCAGCCAGAGCGGCAACAGCAATTGGCATGGCCAGACTGGCAATCTTGCCGAGGCGGGTGCAGCGGCGATGGGGGAGGGCAATGGCATTCATGAGGGGTATTCTCCGCTTGAGGTGGCACAG
Source organism: Sphingomonadaceae bacterium (assembly GCA_947451875.1). GTDB lineage: Bacteria > Pseudomonadota > Alphaproteobacteria > Sphingomonadales > Sphingomonadaceae > Novosphingobium. Next base: position 580 of record CANGBE010000204.1, read on the forward strand.
CATGTGTTCGCTGTATGTTCTTGGTGCGGAGTAGTACGGCTGTAGGAAATAGGAGAGGCTTTCCTCAGCCGAAATTTGAGGTGGAATCGCCGACCTGGCACGTCTGTATCGGCGTTCTGCGCCAAAGAGCGTCTTGTTTGCGTGGGTTCGCCAAGCTGTTGCGCAACACCTGCTCAATTACGCGCAGATGCGACGCTTTACAGCGCACTCAGTGATTCGTGTCCCGTTCTGGAATTCCTATAAGTTCTTTATTTGTTCTTTTCGCTTTCCTACAGACTGGCTGCGGGTTTAGCTGAAGGCTCCTTTAATCGAGTCGAGGCCCGGCGTGATCACATCTTCCTATGATCTTCCAATTCGTGTCGCGCGACTTTTGGCGCGTGCGGTCGAAGAGAGCGGTAAATCGCAGTCCGAGATCGCACGACTTGCAGGGCTCAAGCGCGATAGCCTTCGCCGAACATTAAATGGCGATCGGGCTGTCACCTTGGACGAAGCGCTGATGGTACTCGGCGCCTCTGATCTCGAGGCCGAAGAGACGCTTCTGCTGCTACTGCTAGTGGGCGAAGAGTTTGCCTTGACCCAATCGGGAACGCCTCATGCGAAGTTTTTGGGTGAGCTCTGCCGGCGCGCTCCAGTTGAGATTGTCGAGCAGCTTGGTGACTCCGTCGAAGAGCTCCGGCCCAGGTGGGCGAACGGCACTGCCAAGATGCTGGCGCGTACACTGACCCAGCACATTGCCGATCTCAATCGGCGCGGTGATGCAATCGGCGAGCGACTTTTGCCCCTGGTTGCAGGGAGTTGACCTGTGAGAGAGGCAAGTGATTACTCGGAACAGGCAGTTGGAAACCCGTCGCTTCGCCTTATTAGATTGCCTGAGGTCATGAACCGCGTCGGTTTGAAACGGACGGCAATATATAAGCGGATGAGTGAAGGGCGATTCCCCAGATCAAGGTCGCTTGGCCCACGTTCCACGGTTTGGGTTGAAGCTGAGATCAACAAGTGGATCGAAGAGGTAGTTACCCCAAAGGGCCCATCTGGCAACTAAGTCTTTTCTTTCCAGTGAAAGATTGACGTGGCGCAGCACCTTGACCTTGGGCTGGATATCGCGTTCCTCCTTGGTCATTGGATACCTCCTCCTAACTGCCAGTCAGCAGCAGGAAAAATGACCCGCTAGGTCCGTACAGTCCTATAGTATTGGTCACCTAAATCGCGCCTCCTCCGCTACCAAATTACCTAATAAAAACAGTTGTGTAATGGCCGAATAGGTCCGCTATACTTTTGTTCAAAGCATAGCGCATCCATAGCACATTTTCAGATCGAGCCTCGCGCCCTAACCCGGTAGTTGCGCTGCGCGGGATATTGTGCGGGTGATGGCTGGGCAATGCGCTTCGACGGCCGGATGCGCGACGAACCTCTCAACGGGACGCTGTTCCTCAGCCTTGCCCATGCCCGCGTCGAGATCGCTGCCTGGGTAGAAGGCTATTACTGCAGATTCCGCACTCGTCTTTCATTAATCCCTGCTTGGGGAAAGCTTGGGGGTAACGTCAGGTGTTCGAATGCCGGCAGGCCCAAATTTTGAAAATCAATATGGCGCGCCGATTACGGCAAAGGCCTTGGTCAGCAGCGCGACGTTCTCGGCAGGCGGCGCACTCTGCTGTTCGAGTTGACCAAGCCTGTTGCTGGTCTCGACCACGATCTTTGTCCGTTCGAAACGGCGCTTCATGAACATGTCGAGCGACTCGGGCAGCGTGGCTGCGGCGGCAATCGACTGGCCGAGAACGCAAGCGTCTTCAACCGCCATTCCGCCACCCATGCCCATGTGCGCGCTGGTTGCATGCGCGGCGTCACCGATCAGCAAAGTGCGGCCTTTGTGCCAGGGTTCGGACAGCAGCAACCAATAGAACGGCTTGCCGATCAGTTCGGAGTCGTTCGTGAGCCGACTGCGAAGTTCGCGGATCGCGGGCGCTTCCATGGAGTCTAGCAAAGCAGTGAAAATATCGCGGACTTCCTCGTCCGAAACCCAGCGTTGCTCGGGAATGTTGATGACGGCCGGGATGTAGACGAGGTCTTGCGGAAGATAGTAGAATCCGAGCCGGCCGACCTCGCTCTGGTACCAGCCTTCACCATCGACTTGGGGGCCGGGCGCCATCCAGCGAATGCTGAGCTGTCCTGAGTATTGCGGCTTGGGCGCATCCGGGAAGATCAGTTCGCGGGTCTTCGAATTGATCCCGTCGGCCGCGATCATCAGGTCGTAGCGACCCTCTCGGCCATCGGTGAAGAAGACGTCGACGCCGTCAGGACCGTCAGTGAAACTCTCGTAGGTGACGCCCTTGCGCACGCGCACGCCAAGTCGCTCGGCTTCACGCTGGGCGACTTCGAGAAACACCGGGCGATAGACCCCGACTGCATCCACCGCACCGGGCCATTCGGGGCGCTGCGGCCCGGGGTTGATGATTTCGCCGGTCATGTGGTTCCGGATCGACATTGCGGTATTTCCGGGGAGCGCAGGCCGCCCAGTCGCATGAACCTCGTCGTAGATCCCGAGTTCGACCAAGGCCATCGCCGCGCGCCCCGAGAAGGCCAGCGAGGCTCCCAGCGGTTCCTGGGCCAGTTCGACGACATCGACCTCTACCCCAGCATTGGCGAGCGCAATGGCGGTATTCATGCCAGCGATGCTGCCGCCGACTATCAGTGCGTTTGAGATACAGGCCACAGTTACACCTCGTTTTTTCTGAACGTATCAAAAATCGTCTGGCGGAACTGGATGTCGCCGCCGGACATGATGGGTTTTCCGTGCATCACGCAGACCTTGTCGAAATCGAAGGTCGCCAACCGGTCGAGACTGGCCAGCGCGAGGCGGGGA
>CANGBE010000205.1 GCA_947451875.1 Sphingomonadaceae bacterium
GCATAGCCCAAAGTTCCGAGGCTCTTTCGCGTCGACTCGATCGTATTCTCAAGCAGACGCAGCATCCGCCTCACCGTCGCGCGAATTCGGCTCGCCCATGCACGAGATTGATCGGACGTGCCCGGGGCAACACTGCGTTCAAGCATCTGTGCTGTATTGTCGATAACCGCCAGGGGGGTGCGCAAGTCATGGGCGGCAATCGCCAAAAAGCGCCGCTGCATCCCGGTTGTTTGGCGCTCATTATCTAAGGCTGCTTCAAGATCGGCCTTCAGCTGGTATAGCTCATTGATATCGGTCGCGAGAACCACGAGCGCATCTTGTTTCTCATAGGTTATTCGCGCACCAGACACGGCGGCCCAGAACGAGGTGCCATCCGCGGAATTCATCTGCATCTGCAGCGTGCCGGCGCCACTCTCAAGCACCGCACTGCGGAAGGCATCATAGGCAGTTGGGCTAACGAAATAGCCATCCGCCTTCGCATCAGACTTCACCACAGGCCCCAGCAGCGCCTGAGCTGCGAAGTTCGCCTTGAGGACCCGGTTATCCTGCGTCGCGATAACCAGCGCGGGACCGACGCTCAGGCTGAGTACCGAATCTAGAGCAGCCTCACTGGCAACCAGCTGGCGCGAAATCTGCGAAAGCTGCGTCATATCCTGCTGGGTAACAAGCAGAGCCACCTGCCCGTCCGCTGGATCAGTCAGAAGCGATAGTTGCAAGGCATGGACCGGCAAGCCCTCGATTGCCATCGTCGCGCTTCTGGCAGTTGTATTGCCCGTAGCCGCGGCGTTACCAAGCAACTGTTGGCAATCTAGAGGATCGGCAAACATCGCGGAAAACATATCATCTTGCGGTGATCGAGAGCTTTCCATTTCGGCAAAGCACGCCTGCGCCGCGGGATTGCGCATCAGCACTTCACCCGTTTCCGAAAACATTGAGGCCATCAGGCTGGTATGCCGCAATACCTCGATGGATCTGAGTTCGGCCGATGGCAGTTCGGCCCGCGACAGGATCTGGATTTCAACCATCATGGCTTCGGGACAGCCTTCGAGACTTACTCCCCGGCACCGCGATATAGTAGGCGTTGCTGCGCCCTTTGGATAAAATGTCCAGCTTTCGGTTACCACTTTGCCTTTCCGAAAACTGTCTCGGTATTCCGCCAGCCTCAACTGCGTGGAATCGCTGTAGGGCGTGAGTTCCCGGCTAATCAACTCAGAGGCAGTTTCAGCGTTCCAAAACCGAAGCGCCTCAGCATTTGCCCATGCAACGCGTTCGGTCTCGAAGTTGTAGATATAAATCGGGCAGCCCAGCAGCGCCATTGCTGCGAGCGCCTCGGGAGTAAACAACGGGAATACAGTTTCAGACATGGAACCAATCAAAACTTCGGATGGCAGTTTGCTTATCAACCGCCACATTCGCGCAACCTGATTAATTTCCAAGCTACTCACAGGAGAAAAGTCAACCAAGGCAATGGATGCCATTTTGCCGGTTCGGCTCGGCCATGTTTCAAACCATCGAGGAAGGCGTTACCGGCGATCTTGCCATTCACCCGTGTATTCAGGCCCTTCCCTCAGGCTTGCCATCGTCGGCTGTCTTTGCAAACCTTGCCGAAGGTAACCAAAAAATGCTGCAGAATTGGCATCAAATTTCGGGCGCAGAGCTAAAAAGCTGCGAGATCGGCGAGTGGGTCTCGGCGCCCTCTTGGCAGAACCCGACACTGGAGCGGACATATCCGAAACACGCAATCGCGTGGCGTCCGAAGCAGCCACTCGCAACGCCTTCCCCTGATGCTCAATGCTTGGCAGAGGCATGATTTCTTGAATCACCTTTGGGTGCAATTTGAGACTTAAACCTCTGCTTTTTTTGGATTTTATGAAATCCGGTGAGCGAACAGAGCGGAATTTTTTCAACCACCACCAGAAGCTCGATAGGGGCCTCAATTCGCTGTTAATCGAATGAGATGACAGCGAAGGAATAGCGTCACCACTAGCCTGTCCGGCACCGGAGATCGGAATGCCAGAGGCGCTTCGATTGAATGGACCATTACTGCGAACACCACAGTCAAAGAAGTCAAAATGGCACCAATTAAAAATATTGTTAACAGTATAAAAATCATCTCCCTGCACCATTACGGCTCGCAATGTGCAGAGAGATATATTCGTGTCCAAAATAAATTTTAATATAGAGCGAACATACCTAAGTCGAACGGCAATTTTTTTATCTCTTTTCACATCAATAAATTACGCCAATGCAACTACACTCCAAGAAGCGCTTAACGCTGCCTATCGTCACGACGCTCAGATAATAAGTGCTGCAGCGCAAACGGACTCAGCGGATGCCGCAATAAGGTGACATTCCACCGCAAGGAAGGCGAAGCCCTCCACCCAGACCGCGAGTCACTTGCGCGCATCGAGGAACAGCGCCGCAACATGGGCTCCTATGCCTTTGCTGCCCAGTATCAGCAGTGGCCGGCCCCGGCAGGCGGCGGTGATATCCGCTGGGAATGGTTCCGCACTTACGATCCCGCCAATCCGCCGAATTTCACCCGCAGGGTGCAGAGCTGGGATACCGCCACGAAGGACGACAATCGCGCCGACTACTCGGCATGCGTCACCTTCGGCGAAACCGAGGACCGGCAATGGCACGTGATCGATGTCTGGCGGGGCCGACTTCTGTTTCCAGAACTGAAAAGTAAGGTTCGCAAGCATGCCGAGTTGCAAGGGGTGACAACGGTGCTGATCGAAGATTGCTCGTCTGGCTCCCAACTGATCCAGGAGCTGATTGCCGAAGGCTTTGCCAAGATATAGGCAGAAAAGCCAAAGGGCTCGAAGTACGAGCGGCTGGTTTCCTGCACCGCCAAGATCGAAGCCGGAAAGGTCTGGATTCCTAACCAGGCACATTGGCTGAAGGCATTCGAGACAGAACTCACCCTCTTCCCCAACTCCAAACATGACGACCAGGTCGATGCTTTTTCCCAGGGCCTGCTGTGGATGGGGGCATCTTCCGGTCCTGCCTATTGGCTTTGGGCGATGGACGAGGTCGATCGACTACGCGGCGAAATGCCACATGGCTACGAAGTCCCTCATCCTTCTTGAATCACAAGCTCAAACCTGTGCAATAGCTGCTGGCAGGGAACCCGTTTCGTGGCGCCCACCAATCCTGCGCAATGCATTGCTCCTAAAATCGTCGTGCGGCCTCACGAACCGTCGCTAATAAGCGTCCCCCCATCGACCACAAGGTTATGCCCGTTAACAAAAGCCCCGGCCGGACTAGTGAGGAACACGGCAGCGCCGGCAACCTCTTCAGGCTTGCCCGGGCGGCGGAGCGGTGTTTGCGCCATACGGCGCTGCATGAATGCCTCATCCGCCAGCAGCGGCGCGGAAAGTTCAGTGGCGATGAAGCCGGGGCTGATAGCATTGATGCGCA
>CANGBE010000206.1 GCA_947451875.1 Sphingomonadaceae bacterium
AACTTGTTTCAGGATCCATTTCTCGACGCAGGCCGAAGCCCTGTTTCGCCAATATGCCTCACGGTTTGCATCCATCCGGCATGCACCGAGCTAACGGCATGATGGATCCTGAAACAAGTTCAGGATGACGATGTTGCGTGGTGGTGTTTGATCTGAGCACCTTCCCTTTTTCCGCCCAATCCGCTCTAACCCTGAGCAATGAACCGTCTGCTTCAATACCGGCCAGTTTCCGCCCTTTGGTTCCTTGCCTTTGGCCTGCTCACCCGCGCAGCATTGTTCGGGCATCCCAACTATTTCGGCGACGAGACCTTCTATCGCCTCGCCGGGCAACGCTGGCAGGCGGGGCTGTTGCCCTATGTCGACGTCTGGGATCGCAAGGGACCGGGGCTGTTCCCGACCTATCGCCTGATCGCCGAAGCTTCGCATAGCATCGCCGCATATCAGATCGCCGCATGGCTGTTCGCCTCGGCGACTGCCTATGTCATCGCCCGGATCGCGCGCTTGCTTACCGGAGCAATGGGAGCGCTGCTGGCGGGGACAGTCTACCTCGCCGCTCTGCTGTGCTTTGGCGGCGGTGGCGGGCAAACGCCGGTGTTCTACAACCTGTTCATTGCCCTTGCCGCACTGATCGTCCTGCGCGCCCGGCCCGATTTGCAGAAGGGCAAGTTCCCCCGCGCCACCATCGCCGCGATGGTGCTGGCGGGCACAGCGCTGACTTTCAAACAGACGGCGATCTTTGAGGCTGCATTCCTTGGCCTGTTCGCCCTGTGGCAGAACTGGCGCGGCGGTGCCCCCCTGCCCCGTCTCGCTGCTCGTGCCGCTGCAATGGCTCTCGCCGGGATCACTCCCTTCGCGCTGTTTACCCTCTACTTCATAGCCCAAGGCCATTTCGCCGAATTCTGGCACGCAATGGTCACCGCGAACCTGACCAAGACCTACAACCCGGGTAACGACATCTGGGTGCGGGTTAGCGCACTTGCTTTGCTGGGAGCGCCGCTGCTGGTCGCCGCGACTGCCGGAATGGTCCTTTTCCCCGCCAGGTCCAGCCAGTCGCCAATCCAATCCAGAGCATTCCTGCTGGGATGGCTGATTGCTGCCATTGCCGGAGTCGCCGTGGTGCCCAATTACTATGAGCACTATATGTTACCGCTGCTGTTGCCGCTTTGTGTCGCAGCTGCACTGGCGTTCAACCGGGGCATAGTCGGCATCGGTCTCTCCCTTTTCGCCACCTTCTATTTTGCCTGGTTCGGCCATGCCCTGGACTTCAGAAGAACCGCTCAGGCCAAGACTTCGATCGAGCAGATCGCGGCACAGATCCGGCAGCGCAACGCCCACCCGCGCCTGCTGGTCTATGAAGGGCCGTTACAGCTTTACGAGGCGCTCGATTCCTATCCGCCCAGCCCGCTGCTCGATAACCTCCACCTCTATTTTCCGGTCGAGAACAACACCAGTCATCTCGATACCCGCGTCGAGATGCAGCGCATTCTGAGCTGGCGGCCAGATGTAGTGATACTATTCCACGCGATGCCGCCGGGAGAAGAAAACCCGCGCACGGCCGCTCTGGTTCACGCCTACATCAGCCAGTGCAAATTGTGGTTCACTGCTGACACGCACGAAGCTTATGCCAACCACCTGATCGACGTTTACGGCGATTGCGGCGAGATTTCAGCCGGTGGCGTTTCCAACGCGGGCCCGGCAACAGGGCGATAAAGCCAGCGATGCGGCCGTGATCCGTCTATCAGCGAAGTCTCGGCCACCAGCAGTTGGCCCTGCCGCGAATAGCGGATTCGCTGAGGATAGTCATGCAGCGGGTTGGTAAATTCGATGGCATCGTCGCTGGAAACCGAGCGGGCAAATTCCACCACCTGCCCGCCTTTCACCTGCGCGAGAATGACTACACTGCCATCAACCTTGCGGACTATGCGGGTTACTTCCCATCCTTGCACTTTCGGTCCGAAACCATCTCGGCCAATGCCCAGCATCATGCCATCGCGCGGATCGGTCCACAGTTCCTCGGCCCAGTTAGCGCCGTCTTCCATCTGCCACGAACCTGCTAGCCAGACAGGTAGTCCTTCGCTCGATTTTGCCTCATACACGGGATCGGCAGCCCCAAGCACGAACGGAAGGGCGGCGATGACTGCAAGTCTGAAATAACGCTGGACCATGAAGGGTGGGATGCCACATCCGCACCGGCAGCCCAAGCGCAATCAGATCAGCGCAGATGGATGGTCTGAGGTTGCTTTGGCACCGCTTTTTCTTTTGCTCGCAGTAGCACCCAGGGAACATTTTCGAGATCAAATCCGCTCCGCAAAGTGCGGTCAAAATAAGGCGGCGTGTGATCGCCGACGATCAGGATGTCGGTGGGCGGCAAGTCAGGATCCATCGCCATCTTGCTAATCGCCTGAGCCAGATTGTGGTGAACGGTAAACAAGCGGCACAACCGGGGGGATACATCGCCAATGCGGGCCAAGGCCTTGCTGCATTGATCAGTTCCCAGTGACGGTTCGGGCAAGACCGGCAGGTGAGAGTTCAGCGTCAACCAATAGATGAATTGCGGCTGATTGCTCTGCTTGATCTGCTTGGCGATCAAAGCTGGAACATCGGCATCACAAGCGCCGGGGAACACCCCGCCGCACGGCCGCACCCCTGCCTGCATCAATTCCGGAGCGAACATCTCCTTTTGGAAATCAAGTTTCGTCCACCATTCATCTCTCTGGAAAAAGCCGCCATCGAAGGCGTGCATCGCTGTAGTTTGATATCCCGCCTTCTTCATGCGCTGGGGCAAGCAGCCACCTTTGGCAAAATCAAAGGTCGTGTAATTGTTCCATTGCCCGCACAGTTCGCGCATTTCAGCATGCGTAGTCGAACCAAAATAGGGGACTGTGCCGTTGCTAACAGCATAACGTGCGCGCCATTCAGGCCGGTTCCAGTCGGCAACAAACTGTGCTTGCCCTGCCGCAAACTCTGGCACGCCCAGTGATTCGACTACGACCAGCACAACGTTGTGCCGTCCCTGTCCTGGAGCGCCAAATGCGGTATCGTGGACGGCTGACTGGAACGGCTGATCGGTCGCGGGCTGCCGTCCGTAGGCTCCCAGCGCTGCTCCCGCCGCAAAGGTGTCAAAACCGGCGAGGCACAGAACCGCAAGAATACCCATGCCCCACTGATGCAGCGCCTTGAATCGCGGCACACTCGGCGCGTGAGTAAAGGCCAGCCAAAGTCCGACAACCACTAGAGTCCCGACCATCATATACTCGCTAGAAGCATACCACTGCGATTCCTGCAGGAAGAATGGAAGCTGGTCAGAGGTATAGGTATCCAGATTGAAATTCATCAGGATGAAGGCAAACGTCATCACACCAGTCAGGCAAACTGCCGCAATTCGTTTAAGCCAAGGCCAGGGCAAC
>CANGBE010000207.1 GCA_947451875.1 Sphingomonadaceae bacterium
ACTGTATACAATAGGTTCTATCCATTACAAGCCGCAACATAGGGGTCCGGCGAAGGACGATGCGGTCAAGACAACAGGGAGCCTACCAATGCGCATCACTAACTTGATGGTTTCCGCTTCTTTGGCGGCACTTTCAATTACGTCTGTCCCGGCATTTGCCCAGACGGCCGAAGCCTCGTCTGCAAGCGACGAAGACTCGGGTTCTATCATCGTCACTGCCCGCCGCCAGAACGAACGTCTACAGGACGTCCCCGCCTCAGTGTCTGTGTTGACCGCCGCCTCTTTGGAGCGGACGGGCGCAACTAAGGCAGAAGATTTCGTCCAGCTCGCACCCGGTGTCACCATCGTGACAGGTACTGCAGAGGCTGGCGATACGCAGATCAACATTCGCGGCATGAACGGCGCGCGCGACGCCGAAAGCTCGGTCGCGATGGTGGTTGACGGCATCCTCAAGACCAACACTGCGCAGCTCAACCAAAATCAGGGCACGCTCAGCCAGGTTGAAATCCTCAAGGGGCCGCAGGGCGCAATCTACGGCCGCAATGCCGCTGCTGGCGCGATCGTTATCCAGACGCTGAAGCCCACCGACACGCTAACTGGCGGGGTCAAGGGTTCGTACGGTAGTTACAATTCGGCCATGGCATCAGCGCATATCGCTGGCCCTCTTGGCGAAGGCGCCGGTTTCGTGCTCTCAGCAGGTTATGACCGCTCGGACGGTTTCTTCACCAACAAGTTCCTCAATAACGCCTCGGTGGTCGATGATCACCGCGCTTGGTCGCTTGATGGGCGCGTTATGCTCGGCATGAACAGCGCCACGCAGGTCGATATCAAGGCCCGCTATTCCGAATTCCACGGCGCTTCGCTGCCGTTCAATGCGGCCTTCGCCTTGCCCAACTTCGGCGGTGCCTTCTACGAGGACGTCAATACCCATCCCTTCAACTTCTATAACAACGTCCGCCCGACGAACGATCAAACCAGCTTCGACATTTCGGCCAAGGTTGATCACGATTTCGGCGGTGTGAAGCTGGTTGCCTGGATGCTATATTCGAACATCAAGCAGGATCTGGTGGCTGACGGCACCTCGGCAGACTTTGCCCGCTATACGAGTGCGGTTAATCCGGCAGCTCAGGCAGCTGTTACCAAGTGCGCCTCGACCACGGCTGCCCTGACCGGCTACCCGGTCAACCCCCCCGGTGGCATCGGCACGACGCCGACGCCGTTCATCTTCGATCCGGCGCACGGCTCAACCTTCGGCCCCTACAGCCCGACGACTTGCGACGGCATCCAGTATCAGATGCGCAACCAGAGCGACATCAGTGGCGAAGTGCGGCTCGTCTCGAACGGTGATGGTCCGCTTAACTGGCAACTTGGCGGCTATTACCTCCATATCGACCGCAAGGTCGGCGTCAGCCTTGGTGCCGATGAAGGGCAGGGGGTGATCAAGCAGCTCTACAACGCGCCTAACACAGTGAACCCCACCTCGCTGCTGTTGGCTGACCAGTTCAAGACTGACGTATTCGCTGGTTTCGGTTCGTTCGATTACAAACCCAATGACCAGTTTAGCGCCAGCCTTGCGCTGCGTTATGACAGCGAACATCGTAAGTCTTCGACTCTGGTTCCGACCGCGACCGATCCGTTTACCGGCGGTCCCATCAATCCGGGTCAGACATTCGGCGCCCTGCTTCCGCAGAGCAAGACCTATGACCAGTTTGAGCCCAAGATTTCGCTTAGCTGGCATCCGACCAGCCAGTTTAACCTCTATGCGGACTGGGGGATCGGCTTCAAGTCGGGCGGCTTCAACAATCAGGGTTCGGCTGCGCTGATCAACGCCAACTTCAATCAGTTCATCAATGCCGGGGTCAACATCAGTGACCAGTATCGCAAGGAAAAGTCGAGCGCCTTCGAAGTCGGCATGAAGGGCAGCCTGTTTGATGACCGCCTGACCTTCGACCTGGCCGGTTACTATACCAGTGTTACAGACATGCAGTTCTTCGAATTCTTCGTCGGCAGCTTCGGCTTGCTGCGCGTGGTTTCGAACATCGATAAGGTCGACATCAAGGGTGCCGAGCTAAATCTGGGCCTCAAGATCGTCGATGGCTGGCGCGTATTCGCGTCTGGCAACGTCACCGATAGCGAGATCAAGAAGAATAGTGCGCGGCCTTATACAGTGGGTAACAAATCGCCCTATACGGCCGACTATACGATTAACGTAGGCACTGAGTTCACCACGCGGCTCGGTGACGCGACCAAGCTAATGCTGCGCGCTGACTACCGGATTACTGGGCCGACCTGGTTCAGCTCGGTCCAGTGTCAGACCCGTCCGACGCTGTTCTCCGGCCTGTTGCCGATCTCGGCATTGCACGCCCCAGCCTTCGTTGGCGATGCCAGCTATTGCCTGTCGCAGCGTAAAGCCTTCGGTATCCTGAACACCCGTGCCAGCATTGAGCGCGGACCGGTGACCGTGTCGGTGTTTGCTGATAACTTGCTCAACCGCAAGTACCTCGCCGAGGTCATCCCGGCGATTGAGTTTGGTGGTTCTTTCATCTCACCAGGCGCGCGCCGAGTGGTCGGGGTCGAACTTGGCGCCAAGTTTTAACGATAAGCTGCCGCCAAGATGTCAAACATGGACATCTTGGCGGCCAGCAAACAGCGCCAGAAACATCTCGGTACTTGATTGGCCTGATAGCTGACGTCGAAGAACGGCAGCACGCCAGCATTTAACTGGCGACCAGCCCCCTTCCCGATAAGACTTGCTAGCTTAACCGGTGAAAGCAATGCAGCGGCATCCGTTTAAGGGCGATTGCCCGCAGGCCTAGGATGCCGCCATGGTCAGTGTCAGCAGACCCATTGCAAAGGCCAGGCGATTTCGAAGAGCTAACCACCCGGCTGGCAACGCAATCCTGCGGGAGATCCCGTGATCGTTCAAAGGGCTTAGAAGCAGCACTAGGCCCAAAAGGACGAGCGATGGCCCCGGCCACCTCGCCCCGAACACCCAAGGCAAGGTGGAAGCCCAAGCAATGAGGCTGGGCAAGATTGCCAGAAAGTATGGAGTTGCCCGTCTTTCGCCTGACAATAAGCCAGTCATCCACCACATCCCGCCCAAGAAGGACAAGATGACAGCCGCATAAAAAGCGGAAGCTGCCATACTGAACCAACGCAAGGGATCTGAGAGGTGTGCAAGGATAAGGCAAGCTGCCGGAGGAACCAGGCCTAGGGTCAGGACTCATTGATCACAACCAGAAGATGACGGTTGCGGCGATGCAGATGGCGGACATGAAGGTGTGGGCGCAGCGGTCATAGCGGGTGTGGATGCGCCGCCAGTCTTTGATTTTGGCGAACAGGTTCTCGACCAGGTGGC
>CANGBE010000208.1 GCA_947451875.1 Sphingomonadaceae bacterium
CCACCCTCATGCTACTGGTGAGCTCGCGCTGGTTCACAACGGTATCATCGAGAACTTCCGCCAGCTTCGCGAAATGCTGGCCTCGCGGGGCCGGACGTTCGAGAGCGAAACCGATACCGAGGTTGTTGCCCATCTCGTATCCGAACAGGTTGAGGCCGGATTGAGCCCTCAGGATGCGGTAAAGGCTGCCTTGCCGCAGCTGCGCGGTGCCTTTGCCCTGGCGATTGCCTTCCGTGAATATCCCGACATGCTGATCGGTGCTCGGCTCGGCTCGCCGCTGGTGGTTGGCTATGGAGAAGGGGAGACCTATCTCGGTTCTGACGCGCTGGCACTGGCGCCACTAACCCAGCGTATATCTTACCTTGATGAAGGTGATTGGGTTATCATTACGCGCGAAGGCGCCGAGGTTTTTGACAAGGATAATATTCCAGTGAAGCGCGCTATTGTCGCTTCAGGAGCATCGGCTGCTGCCATTGAGAAGGGCAATTATCGCCACTTCATGCAGAAAGAAATCTTCGAGCAGCCAACCGTCGTGGCGCAAACCTTGCGCTCTTATGTCCGGCAAGTTGATCAATCGGTGGCGCTGCCACAGTTTGATTTCGATCTCTCGACTATCAACCGCGTCACCATCGTCGCCTGCGGCACCAGTTTCTACGCCGGCATGGTTGCCAAATACTGGTTTGAGCAATTTGCGCGGCTGCCGGTCGATATCGATGTTGCTAGCGAGTTCCGTTACCGTGATCCGGTCCTCGAGCCCGGTGGCCTTGCGCTGTTCATCAGCCAGAGCGGCGAGACGGCGGATACCCTTGCGGCACTTCGCCACTGCAAGCAGGCCGGGCAAACCATCGCCGTAGTTGTCAATGTGCCCACCAGCTCGATGGCGCGTGAGGCTGACCTTTTGCTGCCAACCCATGCCGGGCCAGAAATTGGGGTTGCCTCGACCAAGGCGTTCACCTGTCAGCTAGCAGTGCTTGCAGCATTGGCCGCACACCTTGCGGTAAAGCGCGGGCGAATGGACCGCGCGGAAGAATGCCACGTTGTTCAACAGCTGCTCGAAGTACCCGCAATGCTCAACCGCGCACTCAGCCATGATGATGAGATAGCCGCCATGGCACACCACATCGCACCTGCGCGCGACGTGCTCTACCTTGGCCGCGGGCAGGATTACCCGCTCGCTCTAGAGGGTGCGTTAAAACTGAAAGAAATCAGCTATATACACGCGGAGGGGTATGCTGCAGGTGAGATGAAGCATGGGCCGATTGCGCTGATTGACGAGGCCGTTCCGGTGATCGTTCTCGCACCATCCGGTCCGCTCTTTGAAAAGACCGTCTCCAACATGCAGGAGGTTCGGGCTCGCGGCGGCAAGATCGTTTTGATCTCTGATCGTGAAGGGCTGGATGAGGCAGGTGAGGGCTGTCTTGCAACGATCGAGATGCCCAAAGTCCACCCGCTGATTGCGCCGCTGGTCTATGCTATTCCAGTGCAACTGCTGGCGTATCACGTGGCCTGCGCCAAGGGTACGGACGTTGATCAGCCGCGCAATCTTGCCAAGTCGGTCACAGTGGAATGATCGTTTTGGGCGGCTGCCATTGTGGCGCGGTGCGTTTCGCTGCAGATGTCCCGGTCAACGCAAATCTGCTCGACTGTAACTGCTCGATATGCACCAAGGCTGGATACCTGCATCTTAATGTATCACACAGCTCCTTTGAACTCATTTCGGGGCAAGAGCACCTATCCACATATCGCTTTGGAACCGGCAAAGCAGAGCACCTGTTTTGCCAGACCTGCGGCGTGAAGAGCTTCTACCAGCCGCGATCGCACCCCGATTGTTGGAGCGTCAATTTCCGGTGCCTCGATCCCGGGCACGAGCTGACGCCTTCCACCCTCCATTTCGACGGGCAGAACTGGGAACAGGCCAAGGCAGCGCTCTAACCGCGATGGAGCGCACGAAATTTCCTGCTTAAGGTTTACGTGGCGCTAATAACTGTTCGGCTACGCTCGGGCACATCGTTGGAGACCAATTGCTGGCCCGGGTGGCAGCCCGCCTGCGGGATCTGATGACAGAGAATGAACTGTGCGGCCGATTAGGCGGCGACGAGTTCGCCATCGTTATCCGTGACGCGTCTGATCTTGGTCGGGTGGACCATGTCGCACGTCAGGTGATTGAACGCCTGTCACAGCCCTATGACGTTGACCACCACACGCTCTATGTTGGTGCCAGCGTCGGCTCGGCTATTGGTCCGCGCGATGGATCGACGGTCGAAACGCTGATGCGCAACGCCGACCTTGCGCTTTACCGTGCCAAGGATGCCGGTCGCGGTACGCATTGTTCTTACGAGCCCACCCTGCACGCCCATGCTGAAGAGCGCCGTAAGCTCGAATTTTCGCTTCGCAAGGCGCTGGAACGCGACGAATTGCAGCTGCATTATCAGCCTGTGGTCGATGCCGGCAGCGAGGCGGTTGTTAGTTTTGAGGCTCTGCTGCGCTGGCAGAGTTCCGAGCATGGTTTTGTCAGTCCAGCCAAGTTTATTCCACTGGCTGAGGACACCCGCCTGATCCTGCCGATTGGCGAATGGGTGCTGAAGACAGCCTGCCGCGAAGCGACCCGCTGGCCGAGTCATGTCAAAGTTGCTGTCAATGTTTCGGGCGAGCAGCTGCTGGATCCACACTTCTCTTCAACCGTCGTTGCAGCTCTCGCAACAAGCGGTCTGCCAGCAAACCGGCTTGAGTTGGAAGTTACCGAGAGCGTATTTATTCGTGATGCCAATACGGCGCGCAGCACGCTAGAACAGTGTATGGCGCTGGGCTGCGGAATTGCACTCGACGATTTTGGCACTGGCTATTCGTCGCTTGGCTATCTGCGCAAGCTGCGCTTTTCGACGATCAAGGTGGACCGCAGCTTCGTGCAAGGCGCGGCAACCGGTAATAAGGAAAGCTTGGCCATTATCCGCGCCGTCGTTGCAATGGCGCAAAGCTTAGATATGACCACAACTGCCGAAGGTGTTGAAACCGAAGCTGAGCTAAACTTGGTGCGGAAACTGGGTGCGACTAAAATTCAGGGTTTCTATTTCGGTCGGCCAATGGTGCCAGAAGAGGCGAACAAGCTGTTCTACCAGACGATCGCCCGCCGGGGCGGCGAAGCGGCCTGAACCCGTCCTTCGTCGGGATGACAATCAGGCCGCGATCAAGCCCTGCACAGCGCTTTCAAACAGCGCACGGCCATCAGTGCCACCATGTGCGGCCTCGATCATACGCTCCGGGTGGGGCATCATACCAAGAACGTTGCCGGCCGCATTGAGGACACCGGCAATGTCACGCGCGGAGCCATTTACTGTTTCGCCATAGC
>CANGBE010000209.1 GCA_947451875.1 Sphingomonadaceae bacterium
CTTCGCGCATCATCAGGCCCAGGTTCTTGCGGGCGTGACGCCAGGGCTCATCGGCCTTTTTGTAAACGATGTGGCGCAGATCGTTGAGCCGGCCGGGCTGTGCGGGTTTGCCGCCGGCAAGCCACGCCTCGCGGCTCTGCCCGCCCTTCCACGCACGGGTGGTGAAGCCGAGGATTTCGGTCTTCACGCCGCAGCGTTCCAGCGTGCGCGCCAGCACATCGGCGCTGATCGCGGCGATCGAGATCGGCCGCCCACGCATCGAGCCTGAATTGTCGATCAGCAGGGTGACGATTGTGTCCTTGAATTCAACATCGCGTTCGACCTTGTAGGACAGCGACGATCCCGGCGAGACAATCACCCGCGCCAGCCGCGCAGCATCAAGCAGACCCTCTTCCTGATCAAAATCCCAGCTGCGGTTCTGCTGCGCCATCAGGCGGCGCTGCAACCGGTTCGCCAGCTTGGTGACGATGCCCTGAAGGCCTTTCAGCTGGGCATCGAGATAGGCGCGCAGGCGGGTGAGTTCCTCTTCATCGCACAGCTCATTGGCGGCGATCACTTCGTCGAACTTGTCGGTCCAGACCTTGTAATCGAAGGTTGAAGGATCGTCGGTCCACGGGCGGTTGGGCCGGACCGGGAGCATACCGTCTTCACCATCTTCGCCGGGCTCGGCCTCATCAGGTTCGTCACCGCTTTCGCGCTGCGAATCGCTGTCGGCCTCGTCGTCGCCTTCGCTGGGCTGGGCTGCGACTTCCTGCGGTTGTTCCTCGGTGCCGCTTTCGCCGCCCTGTTCCTCGTCCTCGGTTTCCTCTTCGCCGTCCTGCGAATCCGGATCCTGATCGGTTGCTTCCTGCGGTTCGGCCTTGGTCAGCTCAAGGTGCTGAAGCATATCGAGCGCGAGGCTTTGGAAGGCTTTCTGATCGTCGAGCGTTGCCGCCAGTGCATCGAAATCGCTGCCGGTCTTTTCCTCGATCCAGCCGCGCACCAATTCCACCCCGCCGCGTGCAGCCTCGGGCACTTCTTGCCCGGTCAGATGTTCGCGCAGCATCAGCGCCAGCGCGGCCTGAACCGGCACTTCGGCAGCGTTCGCCGCGCGGGTTATCGGATCGGAGGCCAGCCGCACCTTGGTGGAGGCATCCAGATTGGCGCGCATACCGGGGTATGATCTCGCCCCCAGCGCCTCAAACCGCACCTGCTCAATGGCATCAAATGCCGCGCGGGCAATCGGCTCGGCCGGGGCAGAGCGATTGTGCAGTGCCTCATTGTGGAACCGGCGGCGCAGCGCGAAGCTGTCGGCGAAACCGCGCACTTCGGCAACCTGATCCTTGGGCAGAGCGCGGCCCGGCATCGGCACGCGCATCGAATTGCCTGCCAGCACCGGATTATCCGCCGTCCAGGCAACCTCAAGCTCAGGCTCGCGCGAAATCGCCCGGGCTGCGCCTGTCAGGACGTTTTTGAAACGATCGAGAGGGGATTCGTCGGCCATCTTTGCTCTGGGTTAAATCGACTGCCCGGTCTTCGCCCAATCGGCCAGGAAGCCCTCAATCCCCTTGTCGGTCAGCACGTGCTTGACCAGCCCCTTAATCACCGCAGGCGGCGCGGTCATCACGTCGGCGCCGATCTTTGCAGCCTGCAGCACGTGGATGCCGTGACGCACGGATGCGACGAGGATTTCGGTACGAAAATCATAATTGTCATAGATCAGGCGGATATCACCGATCAGTTCCATACCGTCGAAGCCGTTGTCATCGTGGCGCCCGACGAAGGGGGAAACGAAAGTCGCGCCAGCCTTTGCCGCCAACAGCGCCTGATTGGCCGAAAAGCACAAGGTGACATTGACCATCGAACCATCATTGGTCAGCGCCTTGCAGGTCTTCAGGCCATCAATGGTCATCGGCACCTTTATGCAGACATTATCGGCGATTTTGCGCAAAATTTCAGCTTCGCGCATCATGCCTTCGTGATCGAGCGCGACCACTTCGGCACTGACCGGGCCCTTGACGATCCCGCAGATTTCCTTGGTTAATTCCTTGAAATCACGCCCCGACTTGGCAATCAGCGAGGGGTTGGTGGTGACGCCATCGAGCAGGCCGGTGGCGGCCAGTTCCTTGATGTCGGAAATTTCGGCGGTATCGGCAAAGAACTTCATGGCATTGGCCCTCAATCGAATCTGTGTGCTTGAGCCTATAGCCCTGTCGCTGTCTCGCGCCACCCCATATAGGAGGAACAATGCGCCGCGTTCGACTCCTCGTATTCAATCAGGTTCTGGGTGTGCTCGACTATCGGGTGCCCGAGGGCATGGCGGTTGAGTATGGATCGCTAGTGATCGCGCCGCTGGGGCCAAGGCAGGTGCTGGGCATCGTCTGGGAGCAGGAACGTTTGCCCGGTGAGGAAGTCGCCGAATCGCGGCTGCGTCCGCTGATCGAGGTGCTACCCGCCCCGCCCCTGCCTGCACCGCTGCGCCGCCTGATCGAATGGACGGCAGACTATTACTGCGCGCCGATGCAGTCTGTGGCTCGAATGGCGATCGGATCAGCAGCGGCTCTGCGCGGCGGCGGGACGATGACCGAGTACCGGCTGACCGGCGTGGAGCCCAAACGCCTCACCCCGCAGCGCGCCGCCGCGATGGATGCGCTGGACGGCGAACAAGCCACGATCCGCGAACTGGCCGAACGGGCGAGCGTTTCTGAAGGCGTGCTGCGCGGCATGGCAAGTTCGGGACTGCTCGAGCCGGTGGTGGTCGACCTTGACCGCCCCTACCCCCGCGCCCGGCCTGACTTCGCCGCACCCGAGCTCAGCGACGGACAGAAAGCCGCCGCCGATAAGTTCATAGCAGCCGTGCAGCAAGGCGGCTTCCAGCCATTCCTGCTCGACGGCGTAACCGGATCGGGCAAGACCGAATGCTATTTCGAGGCCGTGGCCGAGGCGATTGCGCTCAAGAAGCAGGTGCTAGTCCTGCTCCCCGAAATCGCGCTGACCGAGAACTTCCTGCGCCGGTTCGAGGCGCGGTTCGGCGTGCCGCCGGTGCTGTGGCATTCGTCGCTCAAATCGACCGAGCGACGGCGGGCATGGCGGGCGATTGTGAAGGGTGAGGCGCAGGTTGTCGTCGGCGCGCGTTCGGCGCTGTTCCTGCCCTATGCGCGGCTTGGGCTGATCGTGGTCGACGAAGCGCACGAGGTTTCGTTCAAGCAGGATGACGGCGTGCGCTATAACGCCCGCGACGTCGCGGTGATCCGGGCGCGGTTTGAACAGGCACCAGTGATCCTCGCCAGCGCCACCCCTGCGCTCGAATCGATGCAGCTGGCCGAAG
>CANGBE010000210.1 GCA_947451875.1 Sphingomonadaceae bacterium
ACGGTTATTCCTTCAAGCGGCCGAGCCATCACATCCTCCGGGCCAATTTTGGCCAATCTTTATTTTGAGATTTTGCCCAAGCCTAATCAGCATGGGCCGCAGGTCAACTCCTGTCACAAATGCGATTGTCTTTTCGCTATTGCGAACCTATTGGCGCACCGGCATTGTCACCGGCATGAAGCAAACCGAAATCCCATTGCTGCTGGAACAGGCGCTGGAGCCGTCGTGGCTTTCCGGCGCGCTCGGCACGCCGATTGCTGCTGTCGAGACTGTCGAGGTGATCACGACAGTCGCCACCAAGGCCCGGTTCCGCGCCCTGCCCGCAGATGGCAGCGGGCCGCTGGCACTCTGCATCAAGGGCCTTTTCGGCGACGATCCGATGACCCGTATGGGCGGGCCGACGATGGTCAAGGAAGCCGATTTCTATGGCAAGATCGCCGCGCATCTCGCTGTGCAGGCGCCTACTTGTGTCACCAGCGTAATCGTCCGCGATGAGCGGCAAGCGGTGGTGATCATGCGCGATCTGATCGCCGAGGGCGCAACATTCTGTTCGGCGCTCGATCCCTTTACCGCTGACGAGGCGGCGGCGAGTGTAGAACAGGTGGCCGCCCTCCATGCCGGTCGCGGCATTCTGACAGCTAACCCGTGGATCACTAGGCGGATCGACGATTTTGCCAATCGTCCGCACATGACCGCCGAAGCTCTGCAAGACTTGCTCGACGATCCGCGCGGCGACTTTCTGCCCGCAGACACCAAAGATGCTGAGCGCCTCCCCGCCGGGATCACGGTTCTCGCCGCCCGCGATGCCGCCCGCCCGCAGTTCCTTGTTCACGGCGATGCCCATGCCGGAAACATCTTCCGCACCACTCAGGGCACGGGTCTGATCGACTGGCAGCTGCTGCAATCGGGCGGCTGGGCGCTCGATGTCGCCTACCACCTCTGCGCCGTGCTGCCGGTGGAACTCGCCGAGGTGGAAGAGCGCCGCCTTCTGGGCCATTACCTCGATCACGCACGCGGCCTTGGCCTGACCATGCCGGATGCCGAGACCGCATGGGCGCAATACCGCGAGGCGCTGGTCTATGGCTTCTACCTGTGGAGCATAACCCGCCGCGTCGATCCGCCGATCATCCGCGAGTTCACCAAGCGGCTGGGGCTGGCGGTGGCGCGGCACGGGAGCTTTGAACTGCTGGGGGTCTAACTACTCCACTACCGCCTGCGGGAGGGGGACTTCACCGCTTGCACTTCCCCCCTCAGACAATTATCCGCAAGGCGTGCAGCCAGCCAACCTATACACGCCTGAAAGAGACCCGTGGCGCTGGTGCTTGGCCATCTGTGCCGCCTTCATCGCGCTGTTGTGGTGGCGACTGCACATTCCATCAAAGATCTATTTCGACGAGGTCCACTATGTGAAGGCCGCGCGGATTCTGCTGACGATGGAGCGGCCGCAGAACCCCGAGCATCCGATGGTCGGCAAGGAGATACTTGCCGCCGGAATGTGGTTGTTCGGCGATACGGCGCAAGGCTGGCGGACAATGCCCGCGCTGTTTGGCACCTTCGGTCTGTTCGCTTTCAGTCGCATGGTCTGGCTGGCCAGCCAGCGCCGCCTCGCGAGCATTCTCGCTACGGTCCTGCTGGCAACTGACTTCGCCTGGTACGTCCAGAGTCGCATCGCCATGCTCGATATCTTCATGGCGGTGTTCTGTATAATCGCCATGTGGCAGATCGCAGCCGCCGTGCGAATACCTGCCCAAGCGCGCTGGCGGCTGGCGCTGGCGGGGCTGTGCCTCGGCCTGTCACTGGGAGCCAAATGGTCGGTAGCCGTGCCCGCCATGGTGCCGGGGCTGGCCTTTCTGGCAATCCGCCTCTCGCAGCATCGGGGGCGCTTCCTGATCGCCACCGAAGGCGCGCCGATACCCGGCATCAGCCTGCTGGAAGCCGGACTGTGGCTAGGCCTGCTGCCGGTTCTCACCTATTTCGCCACCTTTCTGCCGACCTTTTTCTACGCCAACAACCCGGTCAACTGGCACCACCTGATCGACTATCAGCAATATATGATCCGCCTACAGGATTCGGTGGTGAAAAAGCACACCTACATGTCGGTCTGGTGGCAATGGGTGCTGGATGAACGGCCGATCTGGTATCTGTATGAAGCAGTTGACGGTGCGCAGCGCGGCGTGCTGCTGATGGGCAATCCGGCATCGATGTGGGCTGGACTGGTGGCGCTGGTCTGGTGCCTGTGGGTAGGCTTCAAGCACGGCCGCAAGGATGCGCTGGCCTTCGCCGCGCTCTACCTCGCCGCCATCGGCATGTGGGTCAGCAACGGCAAGCCGGTGCAATTCTATTACCACTACCTGCTGCCGGGCACCTTCCTGATGGCCTGCCTCGCACTGGCGCTCGATGAGCTATGGCGCAGGCAGGATCGCTGGAGCTGGCTCGCACAAGGCACGTTGGCGACGGTGCTGGCGCTGTTCGCCTTCTTCTTCCCGATCATCTCGGCAGCGGAATTAGAGGGCAAACAGAGCTTCAATACGTGGATGTGGCTGAGCAGCTGGCGTTAAGCGCGGGGCTCAATACTTGCCCCAAACAAACTTGCTCGACAGCGCGAAGTTCCACACCGATCCCAGGATAATCCCGATCACCGCAGCGGCGACTTCGTGGAAGCCGATGCGGACCAGCGCGGTGGAGGAGCCGATGTTGGTCAGCAGACCGAGCGAGCAGGTGAGCGCAAATTGCGCCCATCCGCGCATCAGTGAGCCGAAACCGCGCAGTCGCTTGTCCGAATAGGTCAGCTCGTTATTCAGCACGAAGTTGAATGTCATCGCGATAATCGCGGCGATTGAATTGGCGGCGATGAAGTTCACTTCCTTCGGCCAGTGGCCATAAACGAAGTGGCTGCCGAGGATGGCCTTCTGGATGAACCAAAGAGCGCTCAACTGCACTGCCACGCCCATCGCACCGACTGTGCCGAACAGGGCAAAGCGCGTAGGTATGATGCGGCCGAGCCACTTGTCGTAAAGCCCGATAAGGAATTCGAAGACCACGGTCTGATCAAGCTTGCTCTCACCCTCAGCCCGAGCAGCGAAGTTCATCGGGAACTCCTTGACCTTCAGCGGGCGTTCCACCGTGGCGAGAATATCGAGCAGGATCTTGAAGCCAACGCCCGAAAGCCGATGCGCGTCGGCGCGCAGCGTTTCAGTGGGCAGCATGAAATAGCCGCTCATCGGGTCGCTGAGTTCAACGCCGGTTACCTTGTTGGCAATTTTGTTGGCAAAGCCCGAAGCCTTGACCCGGTCAGG
>CANGBE010000211.1 GCA_947451875.1 Sphingomonadaceae bacterium
CGCAGCAGCTTGCCATCGCGGCTGATTAGCACATCACCGTGACCGAGCTGCGAGGCATCGACTTCATCGCAATCGAGGAAGCTGTTGTACTGGTCGGCAATGTCACCGGCTTCGCGAACGAAGGCGATCTGCTTGGTCAGGCCAGCGCCGAGCGAGTCGGTGCGGGCAACGATGACGCCGTCATCAATGCCCAGCTCAAGAAAAGCGTAACGCACAGCGCGGAGCTTCGCGAGGAAGTCCTCGTGCGGAACAGTAACCTTTCCATCCTGATGCCCGCACTGCTTTTCGTCCGAGACTTGGTTCTCGATCTGGATGCAGCAGGCACCGGCCTCGATGAACTTCTTGGCGAGCAGATAGGTCGATTCTGCATTGCCGAAACCGGCGTCAATGTCGGCGATGATCGGCACCACGTGGGTTTCGTAAGTGTCGATGGCGTGGCTGATACGCTGTGCCTCAACCTCGTTGCCGCTGTCGCGAGCCTTGTCGAGATCGCGGAACATCATACCCAGCTCGCGCGCATCAGCTTGCTTGAGGAAGGTGTAGAGCTCTTCGATCAGATCGGCGACCGAGGTCTTCTCATGCATCGACTGATCGGGGAGCGGGCCAAATTCGCTACGCAGCGCAGCAACCATCCAGCCTGAGAGGTAGAGGTAGCGGCCCTTGGTCGTGCCGAAGTGCTTCTTGATCGAGATGAGCTTCTGCTGCCCGATAAAGCCATGCCAGCAGCCCAGCGACTGGGTGTAGTTCGCTGGATCAGCATCATAAGCCGCCATATCACGGCGCATGATCTTCGCCGTGTAGCGCGCGATGTCGAGCCCGGTGTGAAAGCGGTTCTGCAGTCGCATACGAGCGACCGATTCGGGCTCGATACCGTCCCAGGTCTGCTGGAATGGAGCAATGGCCTGCGCGGCCTCGATGATGTTCTGCTGGTACGTCACGGTATAGTTTCCCTTGAAAAGCGTTGGCCTCTCGAGGGTTCGGAACTAGGGGGTGATGGCCGGGATAAAAACCGCTGGCGAAGTCATGCTGTAACACTTTACATATTTTCTTTGTAAAGTTGTACAGTTGTGACAAACAGCGGACATGAGCCAGTCCAAGCCCCTTTTCCTCGGCCCCCGCCTGCGCCGTTTGCGCCGCGAACTGGGCCTTACCCAGCAGGCGATGTCGGCTGATCTCGACATTTCGCCGAGCTATATCGCCCTGCTTGAACGCAATCAGCGCCCGCTGACGGCCGAACTGTTGATCCGACTCGCCCGAACCTACCGCCTCGATGTGGCAGAGCTGGCCGGGGAAGACGCCGAAGACTATTCGCGGCGGCTGTCAGACATTCTACGCGATCCGCTGTTTGGCGAAATCGATCTGCCCGGTTTGGAAGTCGCCGACATTGCCACCAGCTTTCCCGGCGTGACCGAGGCGATCTTGCGTTTGCACACCGCCTACCAACGCGAGCAGCTTGCTCTTGCCGCCCAACGTGAGAGCGGCAGTGGCGATGCCGCTTCCGATCCGGTTGGCGAAGTCCGACGCTTCGTTGCGGCCTCGCGAAACTTCTTCCCCGCACTCGATGGCCGCGCCGAGGAACTGGCTGGCGAAATCGCCGAGGCCGGCGGATCGCAGGAATGGCTTGCCAAGAAGGGCGTGCGACTGCGTTATGTTCCGCCGGAGGTGCTAGTCGATGCCGTGCGGCGGTTTGACCGGCACAACCAGCAGTTGCTGATTGCAGACACCCTGCCCGGCCCCAGTCGCGATTTTCAGGTGGCGCTGCACATTGCCTATACTGCCATGCGCGAAAATATTGCCGCGCTGATCCGTCACGAGACATTTGCCAGCGAGACCTCGCAGGTACTCGTGCGGCAGGCGCTGGCGGGCTATGCCGCTGCCGCGATCCGCATGCCCTATGACCGCTTCCTGCGGGCTGCGCAGCAGCGCAGCTATGACATCGTAGCGCTCGCCGGGCTGTTCGGCGCCAGCTTCGAGCAGGTCGCCCACCGGCTCACAACTTTGCACCGCCCTGGTGCCGAAGGTGTTCCTTTCTTCTTCATCCGCGTCGATCCGGCGGGCAATGTCTCGAAGCGGCTCGATGGCGCAGGCTTCCCCTTTGCCGCACACGGCGGCGGCTGCCCCTTGTGGAACCTCCATTCCGCTTTCCGCTCGCCCGGCGAAGTGCTTACCCAGTGGCTCGAATTACCGGATGGCCAACACTTCTTCACTATTGCCCGCACAGTTAGCACGGGAGGTGGATCATGGAGCCAGCCTGCCGCCCACCATGCCGTGGCACTGGCCTGCGCGGCGGAACACGCGCCATTGCTGGCCTATGCCAAGGGGAGCGATCCACGCGCAGTCAATGCCACCCCAATCGGCGTGACCTGCCGCCTGTGCCCGCGCGCCGCCTGCACCGCCCGCGCCGCACCGCCAATCGGCCGCGAGATCATGGCCGATGACCAGCGCCGCAGCCCCGCACCCTATATCTTTGCCGACGGCTAGCCCTTAGGCTTCATACCCTGTGCCATCGCCAGCAGCGCCTGCTTGCGCGGCATGGCAAGCATCTGCTCGAACATCGCGCGATAGTGCTCGTTCGGGCAATAGGTTGGCCCATTGGCAAGATTATCGAGCGCAAGGCGAGCGCACTCGCGGGCCGATTGGACGTTCTGCATTTTGGATGGGTCAAAGCCCTGCTTGGCCGCCGCCTCGCTCTCAGTGGCTCCGGGCGTGAGCGTCAGCACATCAACACCAGTGCCCTGCAGTTCGCCCCACAGCCCCTCTCCCAGCGCGATAACCAAAGCTTTTGTCGCGGCATAGGCAGTTGAATATGGCCCGCCCATCAGGCCCTCCACAGAGGACGTTAGCACCAGTCCGCCCTTCCCGCGCGCTTTCAACGCCGGGAGGAAGGCGTGGGCAAGTTGCATGGGCGCATGGCAGTTCACCGCCAGCATCTCGGCCATCAGAGCGGCATCGATGCTCTCGAAATAACCCTTGGCACCGAACCCGGCATTGCTGACCACCAATCCCAATTCGAGATCCGCAACCGCTGCCACTAAAGCAGCCGGTGCGTCAGCCTTGGTGAGATCGCTCTCCACCACCCGAACGCTAACGCCATACTCAGCTTCCAGCCGATCCTTGAGCGCCTGCATCCGGTCCACCCGCCGCGCCGCCAGTACCAGATCGAGCCCGCGCGCCGCCAATTCCTCGGCAAAGCCAACGCCAATTCCCGAGCTGGCGCCGGTTACCAGAGCCACCGGTCCGTAATCGTTTTTGAATCCTGGCATCTGGTCTGCTTCCTATTGCACGGGGGCCA
>CANGBE010000212.1 GCA_947451875.1 Sphingomonadaceae bacterium
CCCAGCTCGCTGTTTCTCTCAGGGCGTGAAAATCCTGTGGCGGGTTCAGCTGTGTTCCCGGCGATGGAAGGCACGCGGCCGGTGCTGGTCGAAATTCAGGCGCTGATCGTCAAGCTGCAAAGCGGTGCGACGCCGCGTCGCGCGGTGGTGGGCTGGGATAATGGACGACTGGCAATGCTGCTCGCCGTGCTCGAGGCGCGCTGCGGGCTCAATTTTTCCAGCGCGGAGGTCTATCTCAACGTCGCGGGCGGTTATCGCTTGTCTGATCCAGCGGCCGATCTTGCTGTGGCTGCGGCGCTGGTTTCCGCGTTGGCAGACAAGCCCTTGGCTTCGGGTTCGGTCTGGTTTGGCGAAGTGTCGCTAGCTGGAGAGGTTCGCCCGGTTGCCCATGCCAGCCTGCGCCTGCGAGAGGCGGCAAAGCTGGGCTTTTCTGAAGCGGTGCTCTCGCCAGACTCTGGACAGGCCGTGCCGGGAATAAGCCAGCACGCAGCTCCCCACTTGTCCAGACTCGTTGACCGTATTTTCGCAGAAGCGTAAACTGCAACGCAATGACAGGTTTTGATATCGTCGTGCTGTTGGTGGTTGGTGCCGCGGCAGCAACCGGGTTTATGCGCGGCTTCGTGCAGGAAGTACTTGCGCTCTCCGCTTGGGTCATCGCGCTCGGGGCCATTCACCTTTTTCACACACCGCTTACCTCGCAGCTGATCCCGTTTACTGGTGACCATCTAGGTTCCGCATCGGTCCTCTCATTCGCTCTGCTTTTGATGATACCCTACGCGATCATCAAGATCATCGCCCGCCGGATGGGCGAACTCAGCCGGGATTCGCTGATCGGGCCGATTGACCGAGTGATCGGCTTTGGCTTCGGTACCGTGAAGGGCCTGCTGCTGATCGTGCTGGCGTTTTCAATCATGGTACTCGGCTATGACACCGTTTGGGGCGTCGGCGGACGCCCGATGTGGATCACACAGGCGCGGACCTATCCGTTCATTGATTCCGCCAGCGAATCGCTGGTCAAGATGATCGGCGATCGCCGTGCAAGAGCTGCGCAGGCGGCCCGCGGTAATTTGAAGGCCAAGTGACCGCTTCACCCATCAAGCTCTACACGCCCGAGGTTTTGGCGCTGGCCACCAGTCTTGCGCGCTGGCCGCATGATCCAACAATGCCGCATCAGGGCAAGGCGCGATCACAAACCTGCGGCTCCGCGCTCGCTGTGAGTCTACAAACTGATGAGGATGGCAGGATTTCCGAGCTTGGATTGGCCGCTCAGGCGTGCGCAGTTGGGCAAGCCAGCGCAGCGATTTTCAGCGCTGAAGCCATCGGCAAGATGCGGGCCGATCTCGAATCGGCCACTGCAGATTTGGAGGCATGGCTGAAGGGTTGTGCGAAACTGCCTAATTGGCCAGGCCTCGCTGCCATTGCCCCGGCGCAAACCTACATAGCACGACATGGGGCCATTCTTCTGCCTTGGAAGGCCGCGCTGGATGCGCTTCCCTAAGCCGAAGCCTCACGCTAGAGCATGACAAATTGCAATGCCGCCACCGGGCGGGGGGAGATTTGTAAATGAGTGAGCCGGCCAGGCATCCGGATGTCAATCCAACGGCAGCGGAAATTCGCCTTGTCATTGCGGCAAGTTCTGCCGGAACGATCTTCGAATGGTATGATTTCTTCATTTACGGCACGCTTGCCGCGATCATCGGCAAGACCTTCTTTCCCAGTGGCAATGCCACGCTGGAAATGCTGCTGGTTTGGGCCGGGTTCGCCGTCGGCTTTGGCTTCCGACCGCTCGGCGCGATCCTGTTCGGCTATCTGGGCGACAAACTGGGCCGCAAATATACCTTCCTCGTCACCGTCACCCTGATGGGCATCGCCACGGCTGGCGTTGGCTTCCTGCCCAGCGCCGCGACAATCGGTACGGCGGCCCCAATCATCATCATCCTGCTGCGCGTTCTGCAAGGCCTTGCGTTGGGCGGAGAGTATGGTGGCGCGGCGATCTATGTGGCAGAGCATTCGCCCCCCGGTAGGCGCGGTTATTTCACCAGTTTTATTCAAGCCTCTGTCGTCGGCGGATTCGTGTTATCGCTGATCGTCGTGCTCACCTGCAAGGCGCTGATGACGCCAGAAACCTGGGCGGCATGGGGCTGGCGCGTGCCTTTTATCCTGTCGATGGGATTGTTGGCGATCTCACTGTGGATGCGGCTAAAGCTATCGGAAAGCCCGGTTTTCCGCGCGATGCAGGAAGAAGGCGAGTTGGCTGGCAACCCCTTCATCGAATCGATGACCTATCCCGGCAATCCCAAACGTCTTTTCGTTGCACTGTTTGGCGTTGGGGCCGGGCTGACGGTGATCTGGTACACCGCGATGTTCTATGGCTTGAGCTTCCTGAAATCCGCCGTGCGGCTTGAAGACACCACTGCCGAGATCATGGCGGGCCTTAGCGCCGGTCTCGGGATGGTCTTCTTCATCTACTTCGGCAAATTGTCGGACAAGATCGGGCGCAAAAAGAGCATCGTATGGGGCTATGCGCTTGCGCTGTTGCTGCTGTTCCCGCTGTTTTGGGGGATCAGTAATTTCGGCAACCCAGAACTCGCCGCAGCAGCGAAGCGCGCGCCGGTTGCGGTTTCAGGGCCGGATTGCCAGTTTGATCCTTTTGCTGACAAGCAGAAGACCAACTGCGGCAAGTTGATCGCGGATCTGGCGGGAACGGGCGTTGCCTATAGCCTCGGGCAATCTCCAGAGCTTACGCTAACTGTCGGCGGCAAAGCGCTGCCGGTTGCTACTGATTACGCATGGGATGACAAGGCCAAGCGCACCGGTCAGCTTAAGACATGGCTGGCCGCAGAGGGCTATAACCTTGAAAAATTCACGCCGTCATTGGGGCAGTTGCTCAAGATTTTCGGCTGCATGTTCGCGCTGATGGCGCTTTCCGGTATGACCTATGGTCCGGTGGCCGCGCTACTGACCGAAATGTTCCCGCCGCATATTCGCTATAGCTCGATGTCGATCCCATACCATCTGGGCACCGGCTGGTTCGGCGGGTTTCTGCCACTGATCGCTGCGCTGATTGTTGCCAAGGTGGGTGATCCGTTTGCCGGGTTATGGTATGCTTGGGGTGTGACTCTGGTTGCCTTGATCGTTGCCCTGTGGGGTCTGCCAAATGGACCGCCGCGCGATTTCGGTGAAGATGCTCCTGCCTGACGCGCCGCTGCCTCCGCTGCGGCTTTCTATTGATCGCGAAGCCCTGATCGCCAACTGGCGTGCGCTTGACCTGCTCTCCGGCAC
>CANGBE010000213.1 GCA_947451875.1 Sphingomonadaceae bacterium
GTCGATCCGACAACGCTATCTGGCGACAAGATTATCTTCGGCGCGACTGTGACCTTGCTCGATGATGACGACAAGCCGGTGAAATACCAGATCGTCGGCCCCTATGAGGCAGACGCGCGCGTTGGCCGCATCAGCTACGCCTCACCGCTCGGCCGCGCCCTGATCGGCCGCAAAGTAGATGAAGAAATTGAAGTAACCGTGCCAGCGGGCGAACGCACTTATCTCGTGCAGAAGATCGAGTTCGTCTAAGAACGCGCGTTCACTCGTGCGGTAGTTCGGGCGAGAGCAACCGGTGCAGATGGACAATGACATAGCGCATGGCTGCATCGTCAACCGTGCGCTGTGCTTTGCCGCGCCATGCTTCTTCAGCCTCGGCATAACTGCCGTAGATGCCCACCAGATCAAGCTTATCAAGATCGGTGAATTCAAGCTTTTGCGGGTTTGCCACATGGCCACCCATAACGAGATGAAGTTTCTGCATTTTCGGCGTCATCCTGGGGAGAAGTGAAATAGAACCCTAAAGGATAAACGAGAAATGGCCAAGGCTCAGCGGCGCAAATCTGCCACGAATTTAACGGCATCGCGCGCAAACTTGATACCCCGTTCGCGGCTATCCCGCCCGGCTTCACCAGCGACATTGATGACCTGTCCGCTATATTTGCGGCTGATGTCACCGGCAATCGCCGCAGCAGCAATCGCGCCACGAGCGACACGGCGGCCTACGCCGCGCGGGAGCAGAGCTCCGGCAAACAAGCCCAGCGCCAATCCGCCCGCAATCAGAGCGACCGGGTAATCCTTGCCCAGCTCGGTATAGCTCTCCGGCGGCTCACCTTCCGGGATGCGGGTCGGGACCAGACTGGTCGTGGGCGGTGTTGCCTCGGCTTCACTCACGCATTGTTCTCCTGATCGTCGCTGCCGTCACCGAAGAAGCGATCACTGATGCTGGCCGCCATGTTGCGAAAGGCTGAGGGGATACGCGGCGCCCACTTTTCAGCCTGCTCCAGCAAGGGCTTGCGCAGCGCCCACACGACCAAAGCGCCAACTGTCGCGGCAACAACGCCCTTGTTTTCGCGGGCGATCTCGGCGGCTTCATTGGCAGCGGCCTTGGCCTTGCCTTTCACATCATCGGCCACGCGCGCGCCGATCCCTTTTTCAGCCAAGCCTGCGCGCAGGCGCAGATAGTGCCCGGTGAATGCAGACTTCGCAGAATCGCGGACATCGCGTTCGCTGGCGATCGGATCGCTGGCGTCGCTCACTTGGCTTCCCCGTCGATGAACAGCCGCTGTTTGATCCGCCGCCAGTGCGTCCGCGCCTTAAGCACGGCGCCAAGCGCGAGGAGCACAAGGCCACCCGCAACAATCGCTGTCGCCCACCATGGCCCGACGAGGCTCGAAAGCGCCATCAGCAAACCGGTGACCAGTGCAACCAGCGCAAACACCGCGATGACAAAGGCCCACAGACCCAGCACGGCGATCTTGCGCGCGGCATTGCCGACCGCAATCACCCGTGTCTTTTGAAAAGCAAATTCGGCTTCGGCATAGGCGCGCGCCTCATCGCCGAGCTGCTTGAGCTCGTCGATCAGCGGCGGTTCCTGTTCAGGCTTGCTGTCCAGCGTTGCCTCCTGTGAATCCGCTAAGCCTGCGGCTCAATCTTCGCTGCTTGAACCCTTGCCCTTGAACAGACGGGCAAGGAAGAAACCTGCCACGGCCGCAAGGCCAACAGCAACGCCAGGGCTCTTCTTGACCAGTTCTTTGGCATCATTGCCGAGTTCGCCAAGATCCTTGGCTTCCAGCTTGGCAGCGCCTTCCTGAATGGTGCGGGCGGCAGTGCGGGCATAGTCACCGTACTTTTCGCCCAGCTTCTCATCGATGGTCGGCGCAGTTTCGGCGACGATCTGGCCGAGGCCCGAAATGGCTTCGCTGGCCTTGATCTTGCCTTCGCGGGCGAGATCGGCGGCCTTTTCCTTGGCTTGCGAACCATAGGCCTTGGCATCTTCGAGCAGAGCCTCGCCCTGTTCGACTGCACGGGTCCGAGCGGCACCAGCCTTTTCCTGAGCCTGCGAGGCGATTTCCTTCGCCTTGCCCTGGGCCTGTCCAGCAAGCACCTGAGCGCCAGCGCGGGCTTCATCCAGCGCCTTGGCAAACTTTGCCTTGGCTTCGCCCTCGCTAACATCTGGATTGACGATTGCCTTCTTCGTCGTCGGTTTTTTGGCAGCTGACTTTAGCGTCGCCGAAGCTTTCGGCTTGGAAGGCGTGGAAGTGGGAGCTTTGGCCATGAGTCTCATTCCCTGATAAAACACTGCGCTAGCCCCGGGATGGGGCGTCACTGAACAGTAAATGGTCTTATACCAAGCGCAATCAAGATGCAGCCAGAAATGAGGCGAAGCAACTTGCCTGCAAGATATCCCCTGCTAAGGGGAGCGGCGTTACCGATTTACGCCCTCTGGCCCGCAGGAGATTAATTTCCCATGACTGCCATCATCGATATTCACGGCCGCGAAATTCTTGATAGCCGGGGCAACCCGACGGTCGAAGTCGATGTTCTGTTGGAAGACGGATCGTTCGGCCGCGCGGCGGTTCCTTCGGGCGCTTCAACTGGCGCACATGAGGCAGTGGAGCTGCGCGATGGTGATAAGGCGCGCTATCTTGGCAAGGGCGTACTGAAGGCCGTTGATGCGGTGAATACAGAAATCAGCGACAGGCTGCTCGGCCTTGATGCCGAAGATCAGCGCGACATTGATTTTGCCATGATCGCGCTCGATGGCACCGAGAACAAGGCCCGCCTTGGTGCAAACGCTATCCTTGGCACCAGTCTTGCTGTTGCCAAGGCAGCGGCAAATGCCCGCGGTCTGCCTCTCTATTCGTACATCGGCGGTGTTTCCGCCCATCTATTGCCGGTGCCAATGATGAACATCATCAACGGCGGTGAACATGCCGACAACCCAATCGATTTTCAGGAATTCATGATCATACCAGTGGGCGCAAGCTCGTTGGTTGAAGCCGTGCGTTGGGGTGCGGAAGTGTTTCACACGCTGAAAAAAGGCCTCCACGAAAAGGGTCTGGCAACGGCAGTGGGCGACGAAGGAGGCTTTGCTCCTAATCTCGCCAGCACGCGCGATGCACTCGATTTCGTCATGGCTTCAATTGAAAAGGCAGGTTTCAAGCCGGGCACAGACATCATGCTGGCGCTCGATTGCGCAGCGACTGAGTTCTTCAAGAACGGGAAATACGAAATCAGCGGCGAGGGTCTATCACTCACTCCGGCACAGATGGCGGA
>CANGBE010000214.1 GCA_947451875.1 Sphingomonadaceae bacterium
GACCAGCACATGCGGCCCATTGACCGGACGGTTGACCACAGCCGCCGCTGCACCTCTGGCAAAGGCGCCATCGACGAACTTGTGGCCATCCATCGCATCGCCAATCATCGCGAAGAACAGATCGCCGGGCATCACATCGCGACTGTCAATCTCGACGCCAGATGCCTGAAACGAGGCGCTGGCCTTTCCGCCAGTCGCGGCGGCGATGGCATCGGCGTACCACAGCGCCAGCGGCAGATCATCCTGCGGCAGGGCTGGCCAATCGAGAAGCGCGGCGATGGTCATAGAGCAGCACACTCCCGGCATACGGTTACGTCATCGAAAGGCAGGACCCGCACATCGGCTCCGCGACCGATGATCTGGCCTTGTTCGTGGCCCTTGCCGGCAGCGAGGACGATGTCATCGCGGTTGGCCTGGGCAATGGCAGCGGCAATGGCTTTGCGCCGATCGCCGATCTCGGTCGCGCCGGGAGCACCGGCCAGCACCATGCGGCGGATCTCGGCAGCATCTTCGCCGCGCGGGTTGTCGTCGGTGACAATCGTCACATCGGCGAGTTTGACAGCCACCCGGCCCATTTCTGGCCGCTTGCCTTGATCGCGATCCCCTCCTGCCCCGAAGACGACAATCAAACGCCCCGAAACGTGAGGCCGCAGGGCAGAAATCGCTGCATCGAGCGCATCGGGCGTGTGGGCATAGTCGACATAGACCGGAGCCCCAGCCCGGCTGATCGCTGCCCGCTCAAGCCGTCCGCGCACCGGCTGCAGGCGCGCCAGCGCATCGAAAGTGGCATCGGCATCACCGCCGGTTGCCAGAACAAGTCCTGCGGAAATCAAGGCATTAGCGGCTTGATAGGCGCCAATTAGCGGCAGGTTGATCTTGTGCGCCTTGCCGCCATGTTCGATCTCGAGCACCTGCCCAAGTTGGCCGGGGGTACGCGAAGCCAAGCGGATGCCGCTTCCACTCTCGCCAACCGTCAGCAGGTTGAGCCCGCGCTTGGTTGCGTGCTCGATTGCCCGGGCGGACCATTCGGCATCATCGGCCCAGACCACCGCCGTTCCGCCATCTTCCACCACTTCATCGAACAGGCGCATCTTGGCGAGGAAATAGTCCTCCATGTCCTTGTGGTAATCAAGGTGATCGCGGCTAAGATTGGTGAACGCCCCTGCCCGCACCCGCAGACCTTCGTTGCGGTATTGCGACAGGCCGTGGCTCGATGCCTCATAGGCGACATGGGTCACGCCCTCGCGCGCGAGACCAGTCATGTTGGCAAGGAAAGTTACGATATCCGGCGTGGTCAACCCGGTTGAGATGCTCTCGTCCGAAGTTGTCACGCCCAGCGTACCAATCGAAGCGGCGCGGTGCCCGGCCATGCGCCACAGCTGGCGAGTCATCTCGGCAGTGCTGGTCTTGCCGTTGGTTCCGGTGATCGCGACGACGCATTCGGGCACCGGCGTATAGAAACCGGCTGCCAGTCGTGCAAAAGTGCGGCGCGGGTTGGCATCGGCGATGTGGACTGCCCCCTCAACCTTGGCCTCGGGACTAGCGACAACCGCCACAGCACCCGCCTGAATGGCCGCCGGGATGAAGTCTTCGCCATTGACACTGAGTCCCTGAAACGCGCCGAAAACGCAGCCTCTTGCGACCTTGCGATTATCGATGGCAAAGCCAGTAACAATCTCATCAGCGCCAGAGAGCAGCGAAATTCCAGCCAGTTTCGCCAGCTCGCCCAGCTTCACTCGCCGTCTCCATTGGCCACCAGCGGCGCGAGATCGGTGATGTCGATGTCGCGGCTGTCATCAGGCATAATGCCCAGCAATGGACCGATCCTCGGGACCAGACGCCCGACAACTGGCGCGGCGTTATAAGCAGCAGTACGCTGGCCACTGGTTGCCGCCGTCGCCTTGGGTTCAACCAGCGTAGCGAGAACGACATAGCGCGGATGGTCCATCGGGAAGGCGGAGGCGAAGGTCGTAACCACGCGGTCTTTGTGATAGCCGAACTGGTCGGCGACTTCAGCCGTACCGGTCTTGCCGCCAACACGGAAACCTTGGGCGTTGGCCGAGCGACCTGTGCCGATATTTGCGATCAAGCGAAGCAACTGGCGCATTCGGGCGGAGGTCGAAGCTTTCCAAACGCGGCGTCCGGCAGGTGCCTGTCCGGGCTGCAGCTTCATCAGCGTGGCTGGACGCCAGACCCCGCCATTGACCATCGCGGCATAGGCCGCTGCCAGATGCATCGGTGTGATTTCAATTCCGTGACCATAGGCGACCGTTGTCGTCGTCACGCGGGACCATTCGCGTGGATAGTTCGGCTGGCCGCGAGCAGGCAATTCAATAAATGGCTTGGCATCAAAGCCAAGCGAGCGGAGCGTCAAATTGAGCCTCTGGCCGCCCAGTTCATCGCCAACCTGTGCCAAGACGATATTGGACGAATGGATCAGTGCCTCGGGAACATTCAGGCTCGCGCCGAAATCCTTATGATCGTGCACCACATGCCCGCCAACTTCGCGCTCAGAACCTGCCGGATAGCGGCGGGCCAGATCAGTGATAGTTCCCGCCTCAATCGCGCTCGCTACGGTGATCGGCTTGAATACCGAACCCAGCTCGTAAATCTCGCTGGTCATCACGTTGCGCATAAGCTTGCGACCAGCTTCGTCATAGATCTGCGGCCGGTTGGGATCGAATGTCGGCAGCGAGGCGAGCGCCAGCACCTCACCGGTATCGGCATCCATAACGATGCCACCACCGCCGTTAGCATTGCTTTCGCGAATGGCGCGGGAAAGCTCGTCCTCCAGCGCACCCTGCACGCGGGCATCCATCGAAAGCATGATCGGCGCGCCTCGTAAGGCCGGGTTGGACAGCCGATCGTTCAGCACCTGCTCCATGCCCAACTGCCCCTGCCCTGCGGCATCGACATAGCCGAGCACGAAAGCGGCGAGTGAGCCTTGCGGGTAATAGCGCTCGTTTTCCTTGGGGAATTGCAGCGCAGGTTCGCCCAATGCCAATACCTTGTTGGCATCCTCTGGCATGATGCGGCGGCGCAGATAGGTCGACTGGCCCGATTTGAGCATCCCCAACAGGCGATCATAATTCTCGTCTGGAAAGATTGCTATCAGTGCAGCAGCAACCTCTTCCGGCGACTTGATCAGTGCCGGCCCATCACCCACCGCTTCTGCATTGAACCACAAGGCATATGTTGGCAGCAGGCGAGCCAGCGACTGACCGTTGCGATCAACAATTTCCCCGCGCGGCGGCAGCAGGGCATCGGC
>CANGBE010000215.1 GCA_947451875.1 Sphingomonadaceae bacterium
AGCAGATGTTCGCGATCATGCCGTGGATGATGATGTTCATCATGGCTCCCTTCGCGGCCGGCCTGCTGATCTACTGGATCACCTCGAACCTGCTCACCATCGCACAGCAGAAGTATCTCTATGCGCGGCATCCACAACTGAAGGCTAACGTCGACAACGAGCGGGCCGTCGTGAACGCGGAAACGCACAAAAAGTGAGCGATCCTGATTCGATTGACTGGACGGAAGAGGCACGGCGCTTGTTCTCAGGCCGCGTAGACTTTTTGCTCTCCGCGCCGTCGCTGAAGTTCCTGCCCGAGCCGACCGTGCCGGAGATCGCCTTTTGCGGGCGGTCAAATGTCGGCAAGTCGTCTTTGCTTAATGCCATCACGGGCCGCAAATCGATCGCCCGCGCTTCGGTAACCCCGGGGCGCACGCAGGAGCTCAACTTCTTCGAGGTGGGCGAGCCGACCGCATTCCGTCTGGTCGATATGCCCGGCTATGGCTTTGCCAAGGCGCCGATCAAGGTGGTCGACAACTGGCGGCGGCTGGTGCGCGATTTCCTGCGTGGACGAGTGGTGCTGAAGCGCAACCTGCTGCTGATTGATGCGCGCCACGGTGTGAAGCCGGTCGATGCCGAGATGATGAAGATGCTCGACGAATCGGCAGTTGGCTACCGCATCGTGCTGACCAAGGCCGACAAGATCAAGGCCAGCGAACTGGCGGCCGTGATTGCCAGTGTCGAGATCGAAGCGCGCAAACATTCGGCGGCCTATCCCGTTGTCCACGTTACCTCAGCGGAAAAGGGCATGGGTATTGAGGAGCTGCGCGGGGCTGTGTTGCAAGACGCACTAGGCTGAGCCATTCAGCCTCGACAGTGCAAAACTGAACCGTTACGCACCGTTCCTATGAAGCTCATCATCGGCAACAAGAACTATTCCTCGTGGTCGCTGCGCGGCTGGCTGGCCGTGAAGCAATCCGGTCTGCATTTCGAAGAAATTCAGGTCCCGCTCCACACTGATGACTGGCAGGCGCAGCGGCGCGAAATGGACGAGATCCAGCCGAGTCAGGGCAAGGTCCCGGTGCTGTGGGACGGCGATGCGGTTGTCTGGGATAGTCTGGCGATCATCGAATACCTCTCGGACAAGGTCGGGCGCGATCGCTTCTGGCCCAAGGCAGATGATGCCCGCGCCATGGCGCGTTCGATGGTGGCGGAAATGCATTCCGGCTATCAGGCGCTCCGCAACCAGTGCCCGATGAACATCCGCCGCCGGGTCGAAGGTGCGAGCATTGATGACGCCGCCAAGGCTGATGTCGTCCGCATCCTAACCCTCTGGGCAGAGGCGAGGGCGCGCTATGGCAAGGGCGGGCCGTTCCTGTTCGGCACTTTCGGCGCGGCAGACATTGTTTATGCGCCGATCGTTAGCCGGTTTATGACCTACGCCATTGGTGTGCCCGGCTTTGCGGTGAACTATATGCAAGCGGTCTGGGAGCACGAATGGCTGCAAGCGTGGGTAGAGGCTGCCGATACCGAGGAATGGGTGATCGAGCAGTATGAGGTTGCCGAAAAATCGGCCTGATTACTCGAGCAAAAACCACGCGGCGACGCATACCATAACCAGTGCCATCACCCGCCGCACCAGTTGTGTTCGCCGCGCGGAACTAACCCAACTGTGACCTTGCGCCGCCATTGCTACGATCACCAGATGCACGGCAGTTGCGATCGAAACGCTGATCCCCGCGAGCGTCAAGGCTTGCGAAATCGCCAATTTGCCTCCGCTCAAAAAAGGAGGGACAACCAGGATGAACAGCAGGAATGCTTTCGGGTTGAGCAGATTGAGCACAATACCTGCGCCGAAATTACGTTGCGCTGCAACTGGTCGTGCCACGTCAACATTCCCATCGCGCCAACTCAATACGGCCAGCACGAGCATGAAGGCCGCACCAGCCCAGCGCAGAATATGTTGCAAGGAGTGATCTAGCGCGATCAATGCAGCCAAACCGAGCGCCGCCAGCGCAGCATTTAGCGCCAGCCCGATTGCGATACCGACGGTCGCAGCCAGACCCGCCCGCTTGCCGTCGGTCAATGTCAGGCCGGCCAGCCAGGCCATGTTGGGGCCGGGTGTCAGTTCGATCAGCAGAATGGCCGCACCGAATCCAAACCAGTCGATTGTTGCGCTTTGAATTGTTGGCGTCAGCAAGGTCAACAGGTCACTTTCTTGGGGTATGGTGTGCCGTCCTTATGCACGTATTCTTGCGCTTCGTTCCACAGCATATCTATATCTGAATAACCACCTGAAGTCCGTTTTCCAGCATCGACACAAATGAAAGAGCAGTCGGCGTCGCTTTCATTGATAAGGTGGTGGCCGTTTGACACGGCTTTGGGCCACAAGCAGACATCCCCGGGGCGCAAGATGGTTCTGCCATCATCCTCGACCAATACAGCTTCGCCGGTTAGCATGACCAGCAATTCATCCTCGCTGTCATGCCAATGGCGCTGCGATGACCATGCGCCGGGTTTCAGCACGCAGTGGCTAGCGCCCATTTCGGTGAGCCCGCCCAGCGGTGCGAGACGGCGATACCAGCGTCCGGCAACCGGCTGATCATATGGCGCGGGATAGCCGGTGGAATTGCTTTGCGGGATGGCATCAAGATCCAGTTTGGGCATGAGCATGGTTCCTTCGCTTGTGTCGCGCCGTTCTAGCCCATATGCCGCTTAGCAGTCATGAGCGAAATTCCATCTGTCTTGCCAATCGCCGAAGCGCTGATCGCTTGCCCGTCCGTCACGCCGGCGACGGGCATGGTGTTCGATTGCCTGGAGGCGCAGCTCGCGCCGCTCGGCTTTGCCGTCCACCGCGCGTTGAGCGGCGAAGCACCCGATGGCCCGGTCGAAAACCTGTTCGCGATTCGCAAAGGACCGGAAGGCAGCCGTCACTTCGGCTTTGCCGGACACCTCGATGTCGTGCCTCCGGGCGAGGGCTGGACCTCTGGTCCATTCCTTCCCGAGCGGCGTGGCGATCTGCTCTACGGGCGCGGCGCAGTCGACATGAAGGGCGCGATTGCGGCGATGGTCGCTGCCGCCCACGCCATTCCTGCAGATGCCGGAACGATCAGCCTGATCATCACCGGGGACGAGGAGGGCGTCGCCAAGCACGGCACGCTGGCTCTGATCGACCATATGCGCAGCGTTGGCGACATACCTGACCTGTGTCTCGTAGGAGAGCCAACCTCAGCCCACCGTCTGGGCGACATGATGAAGATCGGCCGCCGCGGCTCGGTCAAT
>CANGBE010000216.1 GCA_947451875.1 Sphingomonadaceae bacterium
CGGTGATGCCGCCGCCGCGGGGGCCATACATGCCGACGGCGTGGACCTCGTCGATATAGGTCAGCGCGTTGTACTTTTCGGCCAGGTCGCAGATCGCGTGGATCGGCGCGACATCGCCGTCCATCGAATAGACGCTCTCAAATGCGATCAGCTTGGGACAATCGGGATCAGCCGCCTCAAGTAGCTCTTCCAGATGGGCGAGATCATTGTGCCGCCACACCTGCTTTTCTGCGCCAGAATTGCGGATCCCAGCGATCATGGAGGCGTGGTTGAGCTCGTCCGAGAAGATAACGCAGCCCGGCAGAACCTTCGCCAGCGTCGAGAGCGTGGCGTCGTTCGAGACATAACCGCTTGTGAACAGCAGCGCGCCATCCTTGCCGTGCAGGTCAGCCAGCTCATGCTCCAGATCGACATGGTAATGCGTGTTGCCGCCAATGTTCCGCGTGCCGCCAGAGCCGGCGCCAACGTCATGCAGCGCCTCTTCCATCGCGGCGATCACCTTGGGGTGCTGGCCCATCGCGAGGTAATCGTTCGAGCACCAGACGGTGATGTCCTTAGGACCGTTGTGACCGGCAAAACACCGTGCGTTGGGATAGCTCCCCTTGTTGCGCAAGATGTCGATGAAGACGCGGTAGCGGCCTTCCGAGTGGAGCCGGTCTATCGCTTGGTCGAAGATCTTGTCGTAGTTCACGCGGGGTTTCCTGCCCATTCTGAGCAAAGGCTCATCGTCATGGAGCGCGCTCTACCGCAGCAAATTCTCGAATTCTACTGTAATCGTGCAGCAATCACCGCATCAGCCCGACAAGGTCTGCCTTGTTCGTTGGTTCAGCCAGCCATTCAAAATCATGCCCGGGGATGATCGTCAAAGACGGATCCTCGCGTTTCAGTTTTTGTATGGTTAGTAGCCAAGAATAAATTTCCGACCGATTTTCCGGCGCCAAAAAATTGCCAACAAGCCTCGATCCGGCGCGCAGTTCCCGCCAATTCTTATCCAACGTTGCGATGTCTCCGGTGAACAAATAACTCCTGCCGTTTGCCAACCTCACGAAGATCATCTGAGAGCCCGGCGTATGGCTTGGAGCGGGAATTACGACTACACCGGCTGCCACTGCAGTTGGAGCCCCGGCGGCAATGACCGGTTTGAGGTTCAAGCCGCGTGGCCAGTTCACTTCGCATCTTGAGCCAGAGAATGCAGTTTGGCCGCCACCTGGACGGACAGCCTTGGTCACATTCGAACCGTCCTTCGAACCCGCAAGTGCGATCACGCCGCCGATATTGTTGGGATGTTCGTGCGTTAGCAGAATCAGATCTGCGCTCTTTAAAGCGCGATCAATGCGGCCCTGTGCGCCAGCATCAAATACTTGCATATCCATGCATTCTGCTATGCTTCGGGTTATACCGCCGTCGATAACGATGGACCCATGGCCTTCAACCGGAAGGCGGAATGCCATAACCCCAATCAGTTTGCGCTTCAGTCCGCTGCCTGCGGCCACCAGATTGCCGGGAAGGCGGCGAAAGGCTGCCAACTCCATTTCAATCTCGGTTGGCGCCGGACCGGGTATACTAGCGGCAAGCTGGTTAAGTTGGGCAATACTGACTGACTTTGGCTGGGCATCGCCGGGACTATTTTCCAGCAGCAGCCAGTAATACGGCAGGCCAATAAGCGCGATTAGGGCCAGCAGGATCAGGTTGAGGCGCTTGGTCATCATGCGACCTATAGCACCAAGGACCGGTTGATGCTCAAGCGTTCAAACGCCGGGGCGAGTTCGCTGAACGGGTCGTGCTTGCCGGTGAACAGGGCAAAGTCGCTATGAGATCGGCGGAATGTCTGTCCCTGTGTCAGCACGCCAATCCTTCGGGCGATACCCGCAGCTCCGTCAACGAAAGTCACCTTGCCGCCAAACGCTTCCGCCAGTTGAGCCTGAACCAGTGGAAAGTGTGTGCAGGCCAGCACGACCGTATCGATATCGGCACCACCCGGCTGACTGCGCAAACCATCAGCTGCGCGCTGGAAGACGTTTGCATCCACGACCTGCCCGCGCAGGACCGCTTCTGCAGCCGTGACCAGTTCGGGTGCTGCATGGCGCAGCAGGAGCTTATCCGAAGCAAATTCTGCTTCAAGCCTGTCAACATAGCCCTGCCGGATTGTCGCGGCTGTGCCGAGCAGGCCGATCACGCCTCTGTGTGAGATTTCTGCCGCGGGTTTGATCGCAGGTACCGTGCCGACAATCGGCACCTCTAGCACTTCACGAACCATTGCCAGAGCAATCGTCGATGCTGTGTTGCAGGCGATGCAGATCAGGCGTGGGCGGAAGCGTTCCGCCATTCGGCCCAGAAGGCCGCAGACCCGCGCGGCAATCTCCGCCTCGCTCTTGTTGCCATAGGGCAGGCCGGCCAGATCGGCCGCATAGATCACCGGAGCATCGGGAAGCAATTTGCGTATTTCGGCCAGCACCGAAAGCCCGCCAACGCCGGAATCGAACAGCAGCAAGGGGGCCGCCGGATCAACCTGTTCTGCTGCTTTAGCCAAACCTTGCGCCCCGAAACTGCACCATTGTGGTGACATTCCTGATTTTTCCGCTGCACGAATGCAAGGACTATGGCTAGGTAAAGATTGGGGCTAAGCGATGCAACGTAAGACGGGGAAAAGCGATGGATATTGCTGCACTATTGCCAACATTGATCGTTGGATACCTGCTGGGCTCGGTGCCTTTTGGCCTGATCCTGACACGAATTACCGGTGCGGGGGACCTGCGCTCCATCGGTTCGGGCAACATCGGTGCGACCAACGTTCTGCGCACCGGGCGGAAAGGACTAGCGGCGGCTACGCTGCTGCTCGACATGGCCAAGGGCTTTGCAGCGGTTTGGATCGCGGGGAACCTGCCGGGCGGCGATCCGGCTATTGGCGGTCTCGCGGCAGTGATCGGCCATTGCTTCCCGGTGTGGCTGAAGTTCAAGGGCGGCAAAGGCGTTGCTACATTGATGGGTGTTGCTCTCAGTCTCGCCTGGCCGATTGGCGCTGCCTATGCCGGGGTTTGGCTTGGCATGTTGGCCCTGACGCGCATTTCGTCTCTCAGCGGCATGAGCGCGGCGGTGGCGGCGCCGATTTCCGCATGGGCAACGGGTAATGTGGACTATGTGCCGGTTCTTGCTGCTCTAGCCCTGTTGGTGATCTGGCTGCACCGCGCCAACATCGGCCGTTTGCGCGCCGGAACCGAACCCAGGGTTGGCGGCAAAGGTTAGTTTGCA
>CANGBE010000217.1 GCA_947451875.1 Sphingomonadaceae bacterium
CCATTAGCGCAAGCAACTTTTCCGTTTTGTGAATGGCTTCCTAAGCAAGGCTAGCGTTGCCTGATTGCAACAGGTTTGGGCCTTTGCGGGCAAGGCACAACATTTTTTCTTGTGCAATGCAGCAAAGCGGGT
Source organism: Sphingomonadaceae bacterium (assembly GCA_947451875.1). Classification (GTDB taxonomy): domain Bacteria; phylum Pseudomonadota; class Alphaproteobacteria; order Sphingomonadales; family Sphingomonadaceae; genus Novosphingobium. The sequence continues at coordinate 133 of CANGBE010000217.1, forward strand.
CACAAAAGTTTCACCAGAGCAAAGGTTGACCCATAAAAGAGGTTGCCGGCGCTGGTGCAGGTGGGACGAAGCAACTCAATAACTGAGGGAATTCTCATGCTTACGTCCATCCGCAGCCTGATGGCTGCTTCCGCCCTCGCTGGCGTCCTTTTCACCGCCGCTCCTGCTTTCGCAGATGAGGCAGCTCCGCCCAGCGACTTCACCATCACCGGCAGCGCCGCGATTGTATCGCAGTACCGCTTCCGTGGCCTTGCCCAGTCGGACAACAAGCCGGCAATCCAGGGCGCGATCACGCTCAGCCACTCGTCGGGCTTCTATATCTCGACCTGGGGTTCCAGCGCCTCGGCCGGAACTGCTCCGATCAACATCGGCGGCACTGAAATCGACGTTTATGGCGGCTATACCCACACCTTCAAGGATAGCGGCATCACCATTGACGGCGGCGTTTATGGCTACCTCTATCCGGGTGCCCCTGCCGGCAACTACTACGAACTCTACGGCTCGGTCGCCAAGAGCTTCGGTCCGGCCACTGCCAAGGCTGGCGTTTATTTCGCGCCTGCGCAGAAGGTGTTCAACTTCAACTGGACCTCGCCGACCCGCAGCAACAGCTATGTTTATGGCGAACTGAGCAGCGGCATGCCTGGAACGCCAATCACCCTGCACTCGCACCTCGGTTACACCGGTGGTGGTTTCGATTGGGGCAAGGCTTACCTTGATTACAACGTTGGCGCTTCGGTAAAGTGGAAGGCCCTTACGCTTGACGCTTCGCTGGTCGGCACCAATGTCAGCAAGGCGAACATCAACACAGGCTTTGGCTGCGCTAACAACGTTGCCTGCATTACCTCGTTTGATCGTATGTCGAAGACTGTTGGCGTAATCTCACTGACCGCCAGCTTCTGATCCTTTCCGCAGGAAGGAACGGCGGCCCGTCCCGGAATACCGGGGCGGGCCGTTTTTTCGTTTGTGGGGGCAAACTACTCACTCGCCACACATTACCGTCATCCTGAACGTGTTTCAGGATCGATTTCTCGGCCTGTTCCGCCGCTGAAAGATTGGCGCAAACCGGGCGGTTGGGGGGTGTTTGGTTAGCACAGAGCTTGCGGCATAATGGATCCTGAAACAAGTTCAGGATGACGAGAAAAGATCGATAGGTTACTGGCAGTTTCGCCCTTCAGGCTGACTTGGCAGGAGCCCCCAGTGACCAAATACCTCCACACCATGATCCGCGTTTCCGATCCCGAAGCGACGATCCGGTTTTTCGAGCTGATCGGCGTGAAAGAAGTGCGGCGGATCGACAACGAAAAGGCTCGCTTCTCGCTGATCTTCCTCGCTGCCCCGGGTGATGAGGGCATTGCCGAGGTGGAGCTGACCCATAACTGGGACGAGTCCGGTTACACCGGCGGGCGTAACATGGGGCACCTCGCGTTCCGGGTGGACGATATCTATGCCACCTGCGCTGCGCTGATGGCTGCTGGCGTCACCATCAACCGTCCGCCACGCGATGGCCACATGGCCTTCGTCAAGACACCGGACGGGATCTCGATTGAACTGCTGCAGGATGGCTCGCTGCCCCCGCAGGAGCCTTGGGCCAGTATGAAGAACACCGGCAGCTGGTGATCGGTATCAGCGTTTTGGCGCGGCCAGTTTCAGAACAACAAAGCCCAGCAGCCCAGCCAGTCCCGATCCGATCAGCACCCCGATCTTCGCCGCATCGACCAGTTCCGGCGTGACCGGAAAGGCCAGCGCGCCGATAAACAGGCTCATGGTAAAACCAATGCCGCACAGGGCTGAGAGGCCCCATAGCTGTGTCCAGCTTGCTGCACTTGGCTTTGGCGCTATGCCCAGCTTATCGCACAACCAGATCGCGCCGAAGATGCCGGTCTGCTTGCCGAGGAACAGGCCCGAAGCCAAGGCCAACGGCAGTGGAGAGGCGGTAAGGTCTGCCAGTGCTTGCGGCAGCTCTACCCCCGCATTGGCAAAGCCAAACAGCGGCACGATCAGATAGGCGCTCCACGGCGCCAGTGCGTGTTCCATGCGCAGCAGCAGGCTGTCGCCCCGCTGGTCAAGCTTCAGCGGAATGGTCATGGCCGCGAGCACCCCGGCGATGGTCGGGTGAACACCGCTGTGCAGAACGCAGTACCAGACCAGCAGGCTCGCCAGCACATAGGGCAGGGCGCGAGTAATCCCGGCACGATTCATCAGCGCCATTGCTGCCAGAGTGGCCAATGCTGCGCCGCTCCACAGCAGATCGGTTCCAGCGGTATAGAACAGCGCGATGATCGCTACCGCGCCCAGATCGTCGACAATCGCAACGGTCAGCAGGAACACCCGCAGCGATGGCGGCAGGCGCTTGCCTGCGAGTGCCAGCACGCCGACGGCAAAGGCAATATCAGTCGCCGCCGGGATCGCCCATCCGGCGCTCAGCGGTCGCCCGGTTCCGGCCAGAGCCAAATAGACTAGCGCGGGCAGGGCCATGCCGGCCAGCGCGGCGATCACCGGCAGCCGTCGCCGCGCCGCGCTGGCCAGTTCGCCGTCCAGCACCTCGCGTTTGATTTCCAGCCCGACGACGAAGAAGAACACGGCCATTAGCGCATCATTGATCCAGCCATGAATCGTCGAGAGCGGCTCTGAGACCGCCGGGAAGAACGGGTTGTGCAGCAGGTAGTGATAGGTCTGCGCCAGACTAGTGTTGGCAGCGATCAGGGCCGCTGCCGCAGCGGCTATCAGAATGATCCCGGCCCCGCTGTCGCCGTGGGCAAGCCGCACCAGTGCACTGGCGATTCGTGAGACAAAACTTCTGGAACGAGGCATCCAGCATTTTCTTCGATCAAGTGCGGCGTTGCAAGAGAAACCGTTTCCAAATAGGTGTAAACACTTATCAAAAGATTCGCATCGGGGGATGGCGAAGCGTGAACATGCTGGCAGCGACTTTTGCAAGTCTGGGTGAGGGGGCTCACGCGCTCGGCTGGTTGCGTCTGCTCGAATACGAACTCACCTTGTTTGCCGCCTTCTGGTTCGTGTTCGGCATCGCCGATGAACTGGCCATCGATATGGTCTATGGCTGGAACCGCCTGTTCCGCCGCCAGCGCACGCACCGGC
>CANGBE010000218.1 GCA_947451875.1 Sphingomonadaceae bacterium
ACAGAACTTCCCTGATCCGAGGGCGCTCGACGGCTGGATCCCCAAGCAGGATTTCAACGGCAGAAAAAGCTTCGTGCGCGCCTATGCGCCAAGGTTGATCCACGTTCTGCCGGGCAATTCGCCGGGCGTGGCGGTGAAGTCGATCGCACAGGGCGCGCTGGTGAAGGCGGTGAACCTGTTCAAGATGAGCAGCGCCGATCCGTTCTACACCGTGGCGATCCTGCGCACGATGGCCGAGATCGATCCCGAGCATCCGATCGTCAAATCGATGTCCGCGGTTTACTGGCGCGGCGGCGATGCGGCGGTGGAGAACGTGCTATACCGCCCGCAGTATTTCGACAAGATCGTTGCATGGGGCGGCGGTGATGCGATCAACAATGTGGTCAAGTACCTCGGCCCCGGCTTCCAGTTGGTATCGTTTGATCCCAAGACCTCGATCTCGATGGTCGGCAAGGAAGCTTTGGTGACCGAGGAGATTATGGAGGAGACGGCCAGCAAGGCCGCGTCCGACCTGATGATGCTCAATCAGGAAGCTTGTGCTGCCAGCCGGTTCCAGTTCGTTGAAGGGCCGCAGGATAAGGTCGACCTGTGGTGCTCCAAGTTCCAGCGAAACATCGCCGAGCGTTCCGCCGCATCGGGCGATCTCCGCCCGTTGTCGATGGACCTAAAGGAAGAAGTCGAAGCGCTGATGATGATGGACGACGATTACGGGACCTGGGGCCGCGCCGATGGCAAAGGGCTGGTGATCCGTTCAGACGAACCGGTCGATTTTCACCCGATCAACAAGATCGGCAATGTCGTAAGGGTGGATTCACTCGACGATGCAGTAAAATGGGTCAACGTCGCGACGCAAACGATTGGTTTCTATCCCTCAGAACGCATCGCCGATTATCGTGACCGTCTGGGCGCGGGCGGAGCGCAGCGCGTCTGTCATCTCGGCGAGGCCGGGCCATCGACTGTCGGAAATCCCTGGGACGGGATGTATCCGCTCCACCGGTTCGTTCACTGGATGGTCAACGAAGACGGTATGGTTTAGCTCGCAAAGAAACCTCAAGTATCGTCTCGGCGCTTTGCCGAAACTGTGGCCGGGAGGTAGGAATACCGACCGGCCATTGTTTTTGAGCCGGAGACCGGGAGACAGCACGTGGCCACCTACATGATCTTCATCCGCGAAGGCGCCATCGTCGACCCCGAAGCTATGGCAGCCTATCAATCGAGCAATCGCGGAGGACCGCCGACACCAGGCCTCAAGCCGCTGGTCGTCTATGGCGCGCTAGAAACGCTGGAAGGCGATCCCGCTGAAGGCGTTGTCATTGTCGAATTTCCCGATAAGCAAAGCGCTGAAAGCTGGTACTTCAGTCCGGCATACCAGGCAGCGGCAAAGCTGCGACAAAAGGCAGCACCCTATCGTTGCCTGATGGTGGAGGGCTTATGAGAATTATCCGTATTTTGGCCGCCGGTACTGCATTCGTTGCAGTCGGCGCGCTGGCGCAGCAAACAGTGATGAATGTCGCCCCGTCACCTAGCAATTTCTTCGCGCTGAAGAGCTACCTGTCTCCCGCCGATTATCCCGATGGCACAGCTATCCTTCCTTCGCCACCCGCACCTGGATCAGCCGCTGAGGCCCGTGATATCGAAGCGCAAAAGGCAGCAGTCGACCTTCGCGGCACACCGCGCTGGGATCTTGCCCGCCGCGATGCTGATCTGTTTTCACCGACGGCAACCAACGCCTATTCCTGTGCCGCGGGGATCAATCTTGGCGCGCCAACAACGCCGAAGATCAACGCCCTGATGCTGCGCGCCGCGCGCGATCTCGCCATGGCAACACGCAGCACCAAAGCAAAGTACATGCGCAAGAGACCGTTCATGGTTAATGGTAAACCCGATTGCACACCCGAGCAGGACAAAATACTCGCCAACGATGGCTCCTACCCATCAGGCCATAGCGCGATCGGCTGGGGCTGGGGACTGATCTTGGCCGAAGTCATCCCGAGCCGCGCCACACAGCTTGTCGCCCGGGGCCGCGCCTTTGGTGATAGTCGCCGTATCTGCAATGTCCACTGGCTCAATGACACAGAAGAAGGCCGCATTGCTGCCGACGCAGTCCTAGCGCGAATGCATGCCAATCCGGATGTCCTCGCTGATGTCGCAGCCGCGCGGGCAGAAGCTGCGGCACTGGCGGGCAGGAGCGAACCGACTGGCTGCGAAGCAGAGGCCGCCGCGCTGGCCCTACACTGAGGCAAGCCAGAGGGCAGAGGAGAGACAGCAAATGCCCGGTTACCATCCAAGCGCCCATGCCCGGACCCAACCGGACAAGCCCGCACTGATCATAGCCGATACCGGCGAGGTGCTGACATATCGGCAGTTGGACGAGGGATCGAACCGGTTTGCCCAACTCCTGCGTGCCCGGGGCATGAAACCCGGTGACAGCATTGGCGTGATGATGCGCAATTCGTCGCTTATGCCCATCGTCTATTGGGGCGCGACGCGGTGCGGGGTGTTCGTCACTATGCTCTCTACCCACCTGAAACCCGCCGAGGCTGCCTATATTCTAGGCGATTCCGGTTCGAAGTTGCTCTTCCTCTCCGCCTCGCTTGGTGCAACCCCGAGGGCCCTGGCCGGTGAAGCGCGCGGAAAAATCACTGCCGTCTCAGAGATCTTCTTTGCCGATGATGACGAGCCAATTCCCGGTGCAATCTCTCTCGGTGAGGAAATGTCACCAATGCCAGCGGAGCCGGTGGCAGACGAAATCTCGGGCTTCCACATGCTCTACTCAAGCGGCACAACTGGGCGGCCCAAAGGCATCGCCGTTCCTTTCACTCCTGGCCCGATTGACGAGTTCAACCTCTCCGAAGGCCGGCCGGATATGTATGCGCCCTTCGATCCACTGGTCTCATGGAATGCCGGACCGCTTTATCATGCGGCACCTCTCTCTGGCATGGTGATAACCCAGCGACTGGGCGGCACCTTCGTTACCCTGCGTAAGTTCGATGCCGAGGCAACGCTCAAGGCAATTGATCGCTACCGGGTAAACCACGCGCAATTCGTGCCGACCATGTTTGTCCGTATGCTGGCGCTGCCAGACGAGGTGCGGGCGCAGTATGACGTCTCGTCGCTCAAACTGGCGATCCATGCCGCCGCGCCTTGCCCGGTGGAGATCAAGCGCCGGATGATCGACTGGTGGGGCAAGTGCATCTTCGAATACTATTCGAGCACCGAAGGCGTTGGCGC
>CANGBE010000219.1 GCA_947451875.1 Sphingomonadaceae bacterium
CTGACTGCGGCAGGGCTGTTCTGGTGGCAAGGGCGCGCGGTGTCTGAAATGGGCGACAAGCCTCCACAACTCACCGATATTCACGTGGATGATAGCCTGCCCAACGAAACCGGCGCGGGCCTGAACGGTGCCGCTCCGCCAGAGGTCAACGAAGCCACCCGCGAGCAGCGCCGCTTTGATCGGCTCGACCGCAACCGCGACAGCAAGATCACCCGCACCGAAGCGCTGATGCCGCGCGTCGCGATGTTTCGCAAACTCGACACCGATGGAAACAACCTGCTGAGCTTTGAGGAATGGGCAGTGCGCACCACCAACAAGTTCAAAGGTGCCGACAAGAATGGCGATGGCACGCTTGATCGGCCCGAATTCGCCACGACCAAGCCGGTTCGGAAAGGTCAGCCGAATTGCAAGTGCGCGTCGTCAACCAAGGCACCGGCGGGCAAGATGGGCAAAACTGCTGCTCCGCCATCACCGCCAGAAGCGCTAGACGAGGACTTTGGACCACAAGGCTAGGTCAGCCTTGGCGCGATCGGTATAGGCCATTTTACGGGACTTTTTCTTCACGTCATGCAGCGGCGGAAAGAGCCCAAAGTTGATGTTCATCGGCTGATAGGTCTCCGCCTCGGCATCCCCGGTGATGTGGCTGAGCAGCGCGCCGAGCGCCGTAGTGGACGGCGGGCCTTGCCATTCGTCTCCGCCCAGTTCCGTCGCGATCATCAGTGCGGCAAGCAGCCCTACCGCCGAGCTTTCGACATAGCCCTCACACCCGGTGATCTGTCCGGCAAAACGGATATGCCGCGCAGACTTTAGCCGCAGCTGGCGGTCTAGCAAGCGCGGTGAGTTCAGGAAGGTGTTGCGATGCAGCCCGCCCAGTCTGGCAAATTCTGCGTTCTCAAGCCCCGGAATGGTGCGGAACAGGCGGACTTGTTCGGCATGTTTCAGTTTGGTCTGAAAGCCGACCATGTTCCACAACGTACCCAGCTTGTTGTCCTGCCGCAGCTGCACCACGGCATAGGCCCAGCGGCCATTCGGAAATTCGGGCGTGGCGGTGTGCGGGTTGTCCAGTCCAACCGGCTTCATTGGACCGAAGCGCAATGTTTCAAACCCGAGCTCGGCCATCACCTCGATCGGCATACAACCATCGAAGTAGGGGGTGTTGGCTTCCCACTCCTTGAACTCGGACTTTTCTCCCGCCATCAGCCCAGCGTGAAAAGCCTCGTATTGCTCGCGCGTCATCGGGCAGTTGATGTAGTCTTTGGTCTCGCCCTTATCCCAGCGACTTGCCATCCAGCAGATGTCCATGTTGATCGAATCGCGATAGACGATCGGCGCTATGGCATCGAAGAAGGCAAGGCCTTCCAAACCCGTCGCTAAGCCGATGCTATCGGCAAGTAAGGGGGCCGTTAATGGCCCAGTGGCAACCAGCGTCAGACCAGATTCGGGCAAAACATCCACCCGTTCACGCACCACTGTAACGCTGGGCAGGGCGGCAAGAGCGGCCTCAACCTCGGCAGAAAACACATCGCGATCCACCGCCAGAGCCGATCCTGCTGGCACCTGCGCCTTGGCTGCGGCGCGCATTATCAACGAGTTACACTCCCGCATCTCCTGATGCAGCAGACCGACGGCATTTGACGTATGATCATCAGAGCGAAACGAATTTGAGCAAACGAGTTCAGCCAAGCCATCGCCCTGATGCGCCGGGCTGCGCTCACCAGTTCCGCGCATTTCCGAGAGTTTCACTCGAATTCCGCGCCTCGCCAGCTGCCAAGCCGCCTCGCTACCTGCCAACCCGCCGCCGATTATGTGGACATCATATTGCATAACGCGCCCCTAGCGGTTGTGCAGATGCTTGGACAGAGGCAGCGTGGGTTAGAAAAGGAGCAACAGGATGGAAATTGCACAGCGCGGGATCATCGCAGCCAGTCTTGCCGCGTTCCTCAGCTGGTATCTTTTCGGCATGGGAATGGCGCCGGGTTTGTTGCCGACTTTGTTGAAGGGTGCTGGCGTTGCGTTGCTGGCAGTGCTGGCAGTTATGCGGAGCAGAGGAGCCAACGGGCAGCTTCTCGCCACAGTTCTGGCTCTCGGTGCGGCCGGCGATATGGCAATCGAGCACAGACAGGTTGCCGGAGCGGCATTCTTTCTTGTCGGGCATCTAGTCGCAGCCTGCCTTTACCTGCACAACCGGCGCGAAGTTACGTCGATGAGCCAGAACGCGCTGGCGATTGCCCTGTTGCTCGTCATTCCGCTGATCGCCTTTGCCATGCCTAGCGACCGGACAATGGCACCGCTAACCGCGCTCTATGCACTGGCTCTTGCCGCAATGGCGTCAAGCGCATGGACCAGCCGCTTTTCGCGCTACCGCGTCGGGATAGGCGCAATGCTGTTTGTCGCATCAGACCTGCTCATTTTCGCGAGGATGGGCCCGCTGGCGCAGAGCCGGATTCCCGGAATGCTGATCTGGCCACTATATTACTGCGGGCAATATATGATCTGCCTAGGCGTTCTGCGCGGCGATCAAGCCCCAGGCAACAGCACCGATCCATCTCCATCGCGCTGAAGTAGGCCATGCGCAGTCACGGCAGAAAGAGGTAGCGGCGCGTAAATATGCGGAAAAAGCTGTCCGCCGCGTGATTCCTCCCACCGAACAGCATCACCCAGCCGGCTGAGGTCGACTGCGGCAACAAAGAGATCGACTTGCCCAGCGAAATGTTTGTCCACTGTCTCAGTCAGCTGGACCGCGGTCGAGAGGTGGACATAGCCGTCAACCAGATCGATCAGCGCGCCGGCGAAGCTTCCCAGTTCAAGCAGTTCTGCCATTTGCGGCGTGGTCAGAACTTTATATGCCGTTTCGGGACGAACGCTCATTCAGGCTCCAGCACAGTGGGGGGCTCATCAGTCAGCACTTCGCTTTCATCAACACTGCCGTCATCAATCAGCCGAACCGCGCTGACGACATGTTCCTGGTCTGAAACGTTGAACAGCCGCACGCCAGCCGAACCACGACCAATCACCCGCAGGCTTTCGAGCGGCAGGCGGATCAGCTTGGCTTGATCGGTTACCAGCATCAGTTGATCGGCCTTGTTCGCCGGGAAGCTGGCAACCACTGGGCCGTTTCGCTCGATGTTGTCGATATTCGTAATGCCTTGGCCTCCGCGACCGGTGCGGCGGTATTCGTAGGCAGAAGACATCTTACCATAGCCATTGGCGCAAACGGTTAAG
>CANGBE010000220.1 GCA_947451875.1 Sphingomonadaceae bacterium
ATAATCGCGCGGAACTGCTCTTGAATGGCGAACTGTCCCTGGCTTTCGATCTGATCGAAGACGTGGTTCAGGCACCCGAAGCCGCCAAAGGCCTGCACCTGATGCACCTGCGTGAATGGACCACTACCTTGTCGGGTAAGGAGCGCGAATGGGCGCGAATCCTGCAATGGGTCAGTCTTATCGCACACAGCCGGCAGATGAGCTGGACAATCGGCGAAGTGCCTGACCCGCAAATGGGCGAGAGCTGCTTTAACTACCAGCCGGAAAGCCGGAAAACCACAAGGCGAGTGGGCCCGCGCCAAGACTTCAGCCAAGGCGGCCGCGAGCCACTCAGTTCCTTTGATGGCAAGGCATTTCGCGCCTGAACGCCTTGCGGCTTTTTAGGCCGCGTTGGGCAACAGTTCCAGACGCGCAGGGCTCGCCTCTTCGCCGTTCAGGCAATTGGCGATAGCCTCTTCGATGCAGGCGATAAGGCCTTCGCCGTTGACCTGCTGGTCGCTGGCCATAAGTAATCCGATTGCCAAGGGATGGTCGGCAGGCTGGCCGGGAAGCAGCACGGACACAACATTCACGCCCGATCCGAAACCGGCAGGGCCAACGCCCACGCCACTATGGCGGCATTCCTGAACCCGCGTGGCGAATTCAGCGAAAGGCACCTTGCGGTCATCGCTGGCCTCGGCAATCAGGCGGCGCAAAACGCCGTCGCAGCGAGGCTGAGAAATCGTCGATAGCATCAGCCAGCCCACTGCGGATTCGAGCAGCGGCTCTTGCATGCCGCCGTGAATTGACCGCGCCTTGGCGCTCATGCCGCGCGCCGCTGAACGCCACGAGACGATCTGGGCATTGAGGCCGACCATGCCATAGAGCGCAACCGCCAATCCCGTTTGCGCGGCAAGCCGATCAAGCAGGCGAACGATGCGACCGTCGCGGACCGAACCGGTTTGTCCGTTCGCACCGAGCAGAGCAGCGCGGGGGGACAGGCTGTAGGAACGTGAATAGGGATCTTTGTAAAGCAGGCCCAGATCAACCAGACTGGAGAGCAGTTCTGATGTGCTGGACTGCGGACGATCATAGCGCCGCACTATATCCATCACCGTCGCTTCGCGGTGATCATCATCGAAATAGTCGAGGACTTCGATTACGCGTTTCGCAATCTTGGCCTTGTTCGACGTAGTAGACATCGCCACCATGATCCATCTCCCATCTTGTTTGAAAGGATGATCAGCGTTCTTAGTTAGCCTGTCAATTAAAAATGAGAGCCTCTCGTTTTCGCACTGCACCATAGTTGCTGCAGTTGCTCAAAGGTGGCCCGGCTTCGAAATTATACCTATGCTTTTAAAGGATTTCTATATTGCCCTCTAGCGCAAAACTGATGGTCACAGCCGATCAACTGGCAATAGGTGATGTGCCAGCGGACGCGCCATGCCTGTTCGTCGAATCGCACGACTCGGGATTCAGGCACGAGGAAGTCATGCTACCGGCCTGCCCGTTGATCGCCATCGGTGATCGCTCGGGCGTTGCGGCGAAATATGCCGATGTTGTCGTCCCCAACGCGAAATCGGCCGAGGCAATTCTGGAAAGCATCGGGTCTAATCCGGCAACCGCGCAAGTGATCGTCGAATTGCTGAGGCTGCTCCAAAACCTGCCTTGCGAAGAGGGTCTGGTAGCTGAATCGATGGCATATGGCCTGTTGCAGGGCAGCAGCGAACATCTCGCATGGCTTGATCAAAGCCGCGGTGAGGGTACCAGAAACGGGGCTGGAAGTGTGCAGACAACCCGCGATAGCGATAGCCTCCACATCCAGCTTGATCGGCCAGAAGCCGACAATGCCATTGACCGAACCATGCGAGACAACTTGGCCGAAGCCTTCCAGCTTGCCGCGCTGGATGATTCAATCACAAAGGTCACCTTACTCGCAGCCGGTCGCAGTTTTTCGCTGGGGGCGGAACTGTCAGAGTTCGGAACAACTCGCGATCCGGCCCTGGCGCATCAGATCAGGCGGCGCACACTCCCGGCGATCTGGGCGCTTCGTTGCGGGGAAAAGCTTGAGACGCACGTGCAAGGGGCCTGTGTCGGCGCCGGGCTTGAGATCGCGGCATTTTCCAAGCGACTAACGGCAGGCACGCGGGCGTGGTTCCAGCTGCCTGAACTGCGTATGGGGCTGCTACCGGGAGCAGGTGGCTCTGTCTCCCTGTCGCGGCGCATTGGCAGACAGCGCACGGCGGAACTGATCCTGACGGGCAAGCGGCTATCGGCTAGGGAGGCTCTGGGGTGGGGTTTGATCGACGAGATTTTAGACTAATTCACCGGCAATGATCGTGGCTGCCACATGCCCGGAATCCAAGCTCAGGCTCATTTCATGCCACGGGCAATCAAGCAAACAAAGGTCTGCCGCCGAGCCTATGCCGATAGCCCTTTGGCGCGAAAGGTCTGCTGGATCACTCAGAAAAAGCTCAAGCGCCTGTTCGGGCGAGAGCGCTTCCTCAGCACCAATTATCCGGCCCGATGCCGTCTTGCGTGAGGCTGCCGCCGCCATCGCCGCCCAGGGATCAAGCGAACCAAATGGCGCATCACTGCCCGCGGCCAAGGTCACTCCGACGCGCAGGAATGATGCGAGGCGATAGAGAACTGCGTGCAGGTCTGGAGCGACATCTGCCAAGTACTGGTCCCCGCGCTCTGCAATAAAATGTGGTTGACTGACAACGCTCAGCCCCATTTCTGCGATCATGGTGACATGATCATCACGCGCGATTCCGGCGTGTTCTATTCGGTCACCAGGCATGATTCCAGCAGCGTCGAGAGTTGCCAAAGTGAAAACGAGTTCAGTTTCAGTGGTGCAATGCGACGCCACGCATCTGCCTTGGGCATGGGCTGCTCGGATCACGGCAACAAAATCATCAAAGTCCGGCAGGGCATTTTCATGGAGGTGCAGCTTTGCCGCGCCGATCTTCCAGTGGGGCGACGGCACTGCCTCCGCCAAGGAAAGCGTCCCGGCTAGAATGCAGCGCTGCCGCAACCGCCCCTCTTGATGCTCACTGGCAAACCAGTTGGCGATCGCAGCGTCATTGCGCGGCGACATATCGGTTATGCCGGTAACGCCAAATCGCGCCAATTCAGCAGATATTCCTGCCAATGACGGGGGTTGGGCCTGCATGGCATTCTGTAGCCAGCCATCTTCTTCGAACAGCCTTCCGCTGAACTGGCCATTCAACCGTTC
>CANGBE010000221.1 GCA_947451875.1 Sphingomonadaceae bacterium
ATGGTGCAAGCGGTCGCGATGTTGGTGATTTGGCCTTCGCCAAACAGCGTTGCTGCGCGCGGCTCACGAATGGGCACAGTGAACCCGTCGGCGACGACCAGCCCGATGGCCAGCGCCAGTCCTTTGGCCTCTTCCAGCCGCGCTTCGCCGTCGGTACCTCTGCCCCTGATAAGGGGACAGACGACAACCGCCCGCGCGCCGCGACTTACTTCATCGGCAAGATCGTCAGGCTGACTCAGTCGTCGTCATCCTCACCCTGGAGGTCCACCGGGGAGGCTGGCTGGATGGTTGAAACGGCGTGCTTATAGGCCAGTTGGACATAGCCATCACGTTCAAGCAACATACAGAACAGGTCATAGGCAGCGACGCGACCTTGCAGCATCACGCCGTTGACCAGAAACATTGTGACTTGCACGCCGGCAGCACGAACTGATGCCAGGAACACATCCTGCAGCAAGCGCACTTTTTTGCCGTTCTCACCTGCGCTGACAAAGACATCAGCATCAACTGGAGAGCCGGGCATGATCGTCGAGATCGCGTGCTTGTAAACCAGCTGCGATTGGCCATCGCGGCGGAGCAGGATCGAAAAATTGTCGAACCAAGTGACAATGCCCTGCAGCTTTACGCCCTTGACGAGGAACATGGTAACCGGAGTTTTGTGTTTGCGGACAAGATTGAGGAACTGGTCCTGAAGGCTGGGGGTGCCTTTACCTGGGGGCGGCATTTCCGGCACAGGCTTCGGCGGGATCGGTCGCGCCGACAGGGTTTTCGGGCTCGTGGTGGCCATGAGTTTTGCTCCTTTTTGTTGGCAGCCGCTTATGCGGTCCGCAATCTGGCTGGGCCGAGCTGCCCCTCGTTGTGTGAAGGGGTCAGTCAATCCAACCGTTTGACTCGTTCTGGTTACAGTGTCGTGACAGCTTGGAAAAGTAAAATTTGCCGTATGAATTGCTATGCGATAATTATCACTAATCAGCCTTCGGTCTCCTCCTCTCCATCGTGCTTATCGGCCATACCGAGCAGTTTGAGTTTGCGGTGAAGCGCTGAACGCTCCATGCCGATGAAGCCAGCGGTTTTTGAAATATTACCGGAAAAGCGGCGGATTTGTGCTCTTAGGTATTCGCGCTCGAAGTTCTCGCGCGCCTCACGTAGCGGCACTCCCACCAGTGATGACATACCATGATCGCCGCTCCCGCGGTCCGAGATGATTTCTGGCGGTAACATGTCGGCCTCAATACGGCCTAGTTTTTCGCGCGGGGCAAGGATTACGGTGCGCTCAACGACATTGCGCAACTGGCGGACGTTGCCTGGCCACTCATAGGCCTGAAGCGCCGCCATGGCTTCGGGGGCGACATCGGGGGCCATCACGCCTTGATCTGCGGCATAGCGGGCAAAAAAGTGGCCTACCAACACGGGGATGTCCTCGCGGCGGTCAGAAAGGGCTGGAATGGCAACCGGCACCACGTTTAAACGGTAGAACAAATCTTCGCGGAAGCGCCGCTCTGCAATTTCCTTTTCGAGGTTCTTGGACGTAGACGAGACCACGCGCACGTCTACCCGCACCTGCCGCACGCCGCCGACACGGACAAAAGCCTGCTCGGTAAGCACCCGCAAAATACGCGCCTGAGTGGACAGCGGCATTTCGGCCACCTCATCGAAATAGAGCGTGCCACCGTCGGCCATTTCCAGAAGGCCTGGACGAACGAGATTGCCGTCCTGTTCCTCGCCAAACAGTTCCTGCTCGAACCGTTCTGGCGTGATGCGCGCCGAATTGACCGAAACAAAAGGATTGGTTGCTCTCGGGCTCCATGAATGGAGCAGCCGGGCGGCAACCTCCTTACCCGAGCCTGCCGGGCCGGTGATCAGCAGGCGACTGCCGGTATTGGCAATGCGTTTAAGTGTGGCCCGCACATGGTTGATCGCGGTGGAATTGCCGGTGAATTCAAATTCGGGTGCCGTACTCTGGCGCAGGCGGGCATTCTCGCGGCGGAGGCGCTCGGTCTCGGTAGCGCGTTCGACCAGCAGCAGTAGGCGCGAGGCCTCAAACGGCTTTTCGATGAAATCCATCGCCCCACGGCTGATTGCCGAAACGGCGGTATCGATGTTGCCGTGGCCGGAGAAGATGATCACCGGCAGTTCGGGCTCGCGCGCCTTGATCGCATCGAGCACTTCGAGGCCATCCATTGGACTTCCGTGAAGCCACACGTCGAGCAGGACAAGGCTTGGGCGGCGCTCGTCAATCGCGGCCAACGCGGCTTCACTGTCACCCGCCGTGCGGCATTCATAGCCTTCGTCGCTCAGCACGCCAGCCACCAAGTCGCGGATGTCACGTTCATCGTCGACGATTAGGATATCAAGAGCCATTACGCTGCCTTTTCCATTTTCATTCTGCCGCTTCGGCGGATGGTGCACCAGCCAGCGGATCGCGTGCAAAGCGCATGGTTACCTGGGTGCCGCCATATTCGACGGTAGCGAAAGTCATGTCGCCGCCGTGTTCCTCAACGATCTTCTTGACGATCGCGAGGCCGAGGCCGGTGCCCTTGTCACGGGTTGTGAGATAGGGTTCGACGATTCGTTCGCGATCCTGTGGCAGGCCGATGCCATTGTCAGTGATGGAAATGGCAACGCACTGCCCATCGCCGCGCATCTCGACCGAGATTGTTCCGCGATAATCGACCGCGGCATTGCGGCTGCGCGCTTCGATTGCTTCGGCAGCGTTCTTTAGCACGTTGGTCATCGCCTGACCAAATTGGTGTCGATCGCACATGATCCGCTCGCCGATATCGGGCGCGGCTTTAAAGCTATAAACAACCTGCTGGTTTGCTACTTCCTGCAAGAACAGCGCCTGCCGCGCGAGATCGACCGGGTCCTCATTTCGGAACACTGGTTTGGGTAATCGTGCGAAGGACGAAAACTCGTCGACCATCTTGCGCAAGTCACCCACCTGCCGAATGATCGTGCTGGTCAGTTCCTCGAACAGTTCGGGGTCAGTGACGATCTGTTTGCGGTAGCGGCGATTGAGCCGTTCAGTCGCCAGCTGTATCGGAGTTAGCGGGTTCTTGATTTCGTGCGCGATGCGGCGGGCAACGTCTGACCATGCTGCCTGTCGTTGATCGAGCACCTGCCGGGTAATATCCTCAAACGAGATCACATGGCCTGTACGATCCTGCGCCAGAGTGACAGCAAGAGTGAAC
>CANGBE010000222.1 GCA_947451875.1 Sphingomonadaceae bacterium
CAGCGAGCTTGGCATCATGCTGATTGAACCGATCGAGCGGCACGACAGGGCCTTGACGCTCCAGCGCGGCAAGCAACCAATGTTTGCCCGCCGTCGCCGTAATCAGCGAGGTGACATTGTCAGCCTCTGGCCAGATAATCGGCAGACTTGTGAATAAACCGGTCTCGGCATTCGCCAGTGATGGGGCAAGTAGCGATGCCAGCAATGCCGCGATGTGCCTGAAGTTCAGGATCAGCGACCCGACGGGAGATTGGCGTTCTGAACGCTGCTCGCTTCAGGGCTTGGCACAGCGCCGATCACCGCGAGCGGATCGTTCCCGGCCTTTTTGTTAGCGGAGGCCGCAGCTGCTTTAGCGCTTTCGCTTCCGCCATCGGCCAATTTGACGCGATCCATGATAATGTTGGCGAGTCCGACGAGCAGGAGCATGATTGCCAGCCCGAGCAGGCCGATCTGCAGCCGGTGTACCGACTGCGCGCGCAGTTCCCTCGTGTTCGCAATCACGAAGTGCTGGGGCCCCGGACCACTGGGGTCATTAGAGGAACCTATGGTCGACCTTGTTACCATTGACGAACAGTTTACAGGGTCAAACTGCTCAGGGCAATGACAATTAAATGAGGCAGTCGCCGATCAGGACTGCTTCAGCCAAGGGAGAACGGGAAGGCCTTTTGCCTCCAGCCATTCCGCATTGTAAAGTGACGAAAGATAACGAAAACCTGTGTCACACAGGATCGTCGCAACCCGAGCGCCCGATCCAAGTTGCTTGCCCAGCGCCACTGCGCCAGCGACATTAATGCCGCTCGAAAGTCCCAGACACAGCCCTTCTTCCTGCAGCAAACGCGCCACCCATTCCATGCCTTCAACGTCGGAAATACGGAACTGGGTGTCGATCGGCGCGCCTTCGAGGTTGGCGGTGATGCGCCCTTGCCCGATGCCTTCTGCAACGCTTGTGCCCTCGGCCTTCAGTTCACCATGGGCATAATAGTTGTAGAGCGCAGCACCGTGTGGATCAGTGAGGGCAATGGTCACGTTTTCGTCAAACGCCTTCAGCCCCAACCCGACCCCCGCAATCGTTCCGCCGGTTCCCGCGGCACAGGTGAAGCCGTCTATGCGGCCTTCCATCTGTTCCCAGATTTCCTTCGCGGTGCTCTCGATATGAGCCTTGCGGTTGGCGACATTGTCAAACTGATTGGACCACACCGCCCCCGGCGTCTCTTCGGCCAGTCGCCGGGAGGTGTGGACGAAATGACCGGGATTGGAGAACGGCGCAGCGGGAACCAGCACCAGTTCCGCCCCAAGCGCGCGCAGGGTGTCCATTTTCTCGCGGCTCTGCGTTTCGGGCATGACGATGATCGTCTTGTAGCCCAGCGCATTGGCGACCAGCGCCAAGCCGATGCCGGTGTTGCCCGCCGTGCCTTCAACAATCGTGCCGCCGGGCTTCAGGCTGCCGCGCGCCTCTGCATCGCGGACGATCCACAGCGCGGCCCGGTCTTTGACCGAGGCACCGGGATTGGCGAATTCACACTTGCCCCAGATCTCGCAACCCGCCGCCTCGCTCGGTCCCTTGAGCAGAACGAGCGGCGTGTTACCGATTAGATCGAGCGAATTTGAAGCTATGGCACCAGTCATGGTGTCAAGCTAAGCGTTTCAGTCTGCCTCGGCAATGGTGACCTTCAGGCCATCGAGCGCGTCAGTCATCTTCAGCTGGCACGAAAGGCGCGAGGTTTCGACGCGATGATCGGAGCTGTCGAGCAGATCATTCTCGTCTTCACTCATCGCGGGCAGCTTGTCGGCGAAAGCGGGATCGACAATCACGTGGCAGGTCGCGCAAGAGCAGCAGCCGCCGCACAGGGCCAGCAGCTCGTCAAAACCGTTGTCGCGGATTGCTTCCATCACCGAAAATCCGCTCTTAACTTCAACTTCTTTTTCAGCGCCGTCGGTGCCTACGATAACCAGCTTGGCCATTCTTGCGATTCCTTGCATGAGTCTGCCCTAAAGGGGCTTTGCGCGGGCGACTAATCAAGGCACTTCGGTTTTGCAAGCATAGAGGTAAATGAACATGGGCTTGAGCGCCAAAGCGATTACTCAAGGGCTCGATGCCATTGCCGCGCAGGAGCCCAGAATTGCGCGGGCCATCGCCATCGCCGGCTACCCTGAGCCGCGCATCCGCGAGCGAGGTTATGTCACGCTTTTGCGCACCATCGTTGGCCAGCAGGTAAGCGTCGCCGCAGCGGCTTCGATGTGGCGCAAGCTGGAGGCGCACCTCGGGCCGGAGGTCTCACCCCACCTTCTGCTGGAAAGCCATTTCGACGAATTGCGCGCCTGCGGCCTCTCGCGGCAAAAGCAGGGCTATGCCCGCTCGCTCTGCGAAATGGTGATCTCGGGCGAGCTAACCTTCGATGCCCTGCCCGAGGACGATGAAGAGGCGATTGCCCTGCTGACCCGCATCAAGGGCATCGGAAGATGGAGCGCGGAAATCTATCTGTTGTTTGCCGAAGGCCGCCCCGACATCTGGCCAGCTGGCGATCTGGCCGTGCAGGCAGGCCTGCACAAGCTGCTCGATCTGGAAGAGCGGCCATCGGAAAAGCTGACCCGGCAACTGGCGGAAAGCTGGAGTCCGCACCGCGGCGCGGCGGCAATCTTCACCTGGCACTGCTACAATAACGCGGCTCTATAACTAGAGCCTTAGCGTCCGGTTTTTGTCAGATTCTCGGCAGTAGCGAATTTGGGCAGGTTGATTCCGCCCGTGGTATTAAGCGCGATGACGGCGGCCGCATTATTACTGTTGCTGGGCATGCCCATGGCCTCAAGCAGGTGCCTGGAAACGCGGTGACGGGTAACGAGGCCTCCGGCTCCGTCGTCGACCAGCGAGATTTCAAATTCCAGCCCTTGCAGCGCACCTTCTGAGCGCTTTACGGTGGAGACGACCAACTGGCCTTCGCCAAGGTCGATAACAAATTGCGTATCTACCGGCACTTCAAACAAGCCTTCAATCGCCGCGCCACCGCGCGACAGGTTCCGCATAATCACATCATAGCGAAAATCTTCGTGGATCACGCCAACGCGGCGATAGACGGAGCGGCGGTCGGCCCGCTGCTGGGCGGGGCCGTCAGGTTCGATCACCCATTGCCCTGTGGACAACGCGTCGCTCACCGCTTCGGCGCTGACA
>CANGBE010000223.1 GCA_947451875.1 Sphingomonadaceae bacterium
GGACAATGGTAAGACCAGCGATCGAGCCTGATGCGCCACCTTCGAACAAGTTGATGATGAAGGTTGGCATCTGGGCGACAATGCCGGCCATGATGATCAGCGAGGTGCCGTTACCGATGCCGCGCGAAGTGATCTGTTCACCCAGCCACAGCAGGAACATAGTGCCACCGACCAGCGATATCAGGCCTGCAACATAGAAAAGGGTGCCGGGATCGACGGCAAAGCCCTGTGCTTCGGCGTTCTTCAGCGCAGCACTGCCCTGAACCAAAGCGAGCAATACAGCGCCATAGCGGCTGTACTGGTTGATCTTGCGGCGGCCGCTTTCGCCTTCTTTCTTCAGCGAAGCCAGCGACGGGTGAAGCGAAGTGGCCAGCTGAACCACGATAGAGGCCGTGATATAGGGCATGACGCCAAGCGAGATCAGCGAATAACGCTGCAAAGCGCCGCCCGAAAACATGTTGAAGAAATCGAGAATGCCGCCTGCGTTCCGCTCGTTGAACGCCTTGAGCGCCAGGGGATCAATCCCCGGCAGCGGAACAAAGCTGAGGAAACGGAAAACGATCAGGGCAACAACCGTGTACCAAATGCGCTTCTTGAGCTCGGTCGCCTTGGAAAAGTTTCCAAGGTTCAGGTTGCTGGCAATGTTATCGGCGCGTGATGCCATCTGAACTGTATGCCTTGCTGCGGGTCCGGTGCGGACCCTTTCTAAGCCCATATAGGGACAAAGTCGGGAAGTCGAACCCCCCCGAAAGCGGCAATCCCCGCAAGTTGCCTTGCGGGGATTTTCGAAACCTTACTTGCCGACCTTGCTGGCCGCCTTGTTGACTTCGCGGCGCGCGGTTTTCTTTTCGTGCTCGCTGGGCTGAGCCTCAGGCAGTTCAACCGAACCGCCGGCCTTTTCAACTGCTGCGCGGGCACCGGCAGAAACACCAGCCACTTTGAAAGAAACCTTCTCGGAGAATTCACCCTTGGCGAGCAGACGGACACCGTCCTTGCCGCCGCGCGACAGACCAGCAGCACGCAGCGCAGCCTGATCGATCACAGCCTTGGCATCAAGCTTTCCGTCTTCGATAGCCTTCTGCACCATGCCGAGGTTCACTACGGCATAGTCCTTGGCGAACGCCTTGTTGCTGAAACCACGCTTCGGGATGCGCATGTGAAGCGGCATCTGGCCGCCTTCGAAGCCGTTGACCGAAACGCCCGAACGCGCCTTGGCGCCCTTCTGGCCGCGGCCTGCGGTCTTGCCCTTGCCCGAGCCGATACCACGTCCGACGCGCATACGTCCTTTGCGGGCACCGTCATTATCGCGGATTTCATTCAATTTCATGGTCTGCACTCGCTTTCGCTTTAGTCGCGCTGTTAATAGGAAGGCGGGCCCTTAAGCGAAGCGCCCGGGTTTGTCACCCCCCTTTTGGCGGAGCAGCGGGCTTGGTTCCGAGCCCAAGAAGCTGCTCGAACGGCGCGGTCAGCAGATCATTGGTATAACCCGAAACATGATCAGAATCGACAAACAGCGGGCGCCCATTGCGCAGCGGCTGACAGACTGGCTGATTACAGAGCAACGAGAAGGGATCCCAAAGTTCGATGCGCGGATCGGCAGCGCGGATTCGGGCGAACAGACCCATGGCATGGGCGCGCTTTTGGAATTGCTCTTCCAGCGTTGCCAGTTTGGCGCGGCAGGCCGGGTTGTCCTTGTTGAACCAATCGGCGCAGCGCATCGGTTCATAGGGAAACAAGGGCTTGGGCGCTTCGAAGATCACCCGCACGCCGCGATCAAGCAGGGGCCGAAGCCGGGCCAGTTCCTGGGCCAGTGCCGCGTCATCATAGGTCCGGTTTGCCGTCGGCCCGCAGATCACCGTGTCCGGCGTATCTGCATCGCACAAGCGCGTGGAGCGCAGGCCGGGCATGAACAGCCAGTCTCCCTTGCGTGCCTGAGCTACAATATCTGCGAGCGCTGCATCGCGGAATGTGCGGCAATGCTGCTCTCGCTTGGCGTCGAGGACGCCGGGAAATTCCGCGCAACCGCTCTCGGTATAAACATAGGATGTCACGCCATTGCGCAGCGCCACGTTGCCGAACATCCGCTGGTAAACCATCACGTGCGAATCGCCCAAGGCGAAGAGCTTGCGCGAATCGGTGGGCTGCTCACATCCGGTGCGCGCATATGTCGCCCGGTGCCCCGAGGTTATCGCCACGGCATCCTCAACCACCCGGCATGAGCCCAAAGTCTGCTGCCGGTAGGACAGCCAATCGTCCCGATTGCCAGTAACGCTGAGCGTCAGCGACGAACGCAGCAGCACGGTTGCACCAATCGCCCCGATCGTGATCGCAATGGCGAGCAGGCCAGACACAATCACAGCGAGATTGCTCATGCCGGCAATGCGGGCACTGCCGCGGACTGGCTTTTCAATAAACCGCCATGAAAGATGAGCCGCCAGCCACGAAGCCGCGATGGCAAGGAGCTGGAACTTCAGCTCCTCAACCCCGACAGTCCAGCGCATCAGCACCAGAACGCCCCAATGCCAGAGGTAGAGCGAGTATGAGATCTTCCCGAAATAGCGAAGCCAGCCCAGCGAAAGCAGGCGCGATACCGGCGTATCTGCACCGCAAGTGCTCACCGTAATCAGCGCCAGCGCAGCGAGGACCGATACGATAATGTCGGGGAACGGCACGCGCTCAGGATTGGTCGCAACCAGCGCGAGAACCAGCAGTGCCAGACCGCCCACCTGCAGCACGCCGAGCAGCCATGCGGGCAACTCCCGCCCCCGCCCGATAACCGCATAGAGCAGCATCCCGGCGCCCAGCTCCCAAAAACGGGTGGGGAGCATGTAGAATGATAGCGTCGGATAGGGCTGGGTAAGTGCGGCGGCGGCGACAAGCGAAGCGGCAATCGCCAGCCCCAGCAAGGCCAGACCCACCTGACGCAGGCGGCCACCGGCCCGCCAGATCAGCCAGACGAAGAACGGGAAGGTGAAATAGAACTGCTCTTCAACCGCCAGCGACCAGGTGTGGGTGAACGGATTAAGCTCCGGACCGGGCGAGAAATAATCCCCTCCCCACCACCACAGTACGAAATTACTAGCCCCGATAGCAGCTCCGGCTGAAGTCCTATCACCATCGACCAGCCGGTGAACGGTAGGGATGAACAGCACGGCCAGAAGCTGGA
>CANGBE010000224.1 GCA_947451875.1 Sphingomonadaceae bacterium
AGCCCGTAGTGAGCGGCAAGTGCCCTATTCCAAGGTCGAGGCAGGCGAGCATACGGTCCGGCTCGATGTCGGGGTAAAAGGCAAGAATTTCTGGGTAACGCCTAAGGACCTCGATCGTGCGCGTTCTTGGGCCAGTCAGGGCTTCACCGATGGCCTGCGCACGCCTGATGACACGATCATTTTCGTCGCACCTGCCGAGCGTGCGGTGATTCAGCAAGATCAGAAGGATTGCATGGGTTGCCTATCGCACTGCGGTTTCTCGTCGTGGAAGGACCATGATGACTATACCACCGGGCGGTTGGCGGATCCGCGCAGCTTCTGCATCCAGAAGACCCTGCAGGATATCGCTCATGGCGAGCCAGTTGATGATAATCTGATGTTCGCCGGTCATGCGGCCTATCGGTTCAAGCAGGACCCGTTCTATTACAACAACTACACGCCGAGCGTGAAGGAACTGGTGGACCGAATTTTGTCGGGCGACTGATGAAGTGGAGCTGTTTCTAAAGCAGCTCCATTCAGTTTCAATCCAATTCCCAAGCCCGTTCGCCGTGGCTGGCCAAGTCCAAACCTTCGCGCTCGTCATCTTCGCTGACCCGCATCGGGAAGGCGAGGTTAACGGCGAGGGCAAGGATAACGCTGGCGATTGCTGACCAGGCGATTGTTACGCCTACGCCTGCAGCCTGTCCGATCAGCTGGTGGACCATCGAATAGCTCTCTGGATCACCCGTACCGCCGAGGCTCGGGGCCATGAACACAGCCAACAGCAGCGATCCAGTGATACCGCCCATGCCGTGGACGGCGAATACGTCGAGCGAATCGTCGATGTGCAGCTTGTTCTTCACCACCGAGATCATCGGGAAGCAGATCACAGCCGCTGCGATGCCAAGCATGAATGCACCGCCGGGCGAGATGAAACCTGCAGCCGGTGTCACAGTAGCTAGCCCAGCCACAGCACCGGTTGCAAAGCCAACGCTGGTCGCCTTGCCCAGTTTGATCCGCTCGATCAGCAGCCAAACGAGCGCAGCGGTGCAGGCGGAAACGTGGGTGTTGATAATAGCCGAGGCCGCGTCGTCATTTGCCGCCAGTGCCGAGCCGCCGTTGAAGCCAAACCAGCCGACCCACAGCAGGGCGGCACCGGCCAGCGTCAGCGCCGGGCTGTGCGGGATCATCATGGTCTTGGGAAATCCGGTGCGCTTGCCGATTAGCGCGGCAGTAACTAGCGCGGTGATACCGGCGGTGGTGTGAACCACGATGCCGCCAGCGTAATCCAGAGTGCCAAGCTTCGATGCGAGCCAGCCGCCGCCCCAGATCCAGTGGGCAACCGGAACGTAAACGATAAGGCTCCACAGCGCGCAGAATGTTACCACCCATGAGAAGCGCGAACGATCAACCCATGCACCGACAATCAGAGCGGGGGTAATCATGGCAAAAGCCATCTGGAACAGCGCATAGGCATTTTCCGGAAGGTCCGTTCCCTCACGCACATTGCCAAGGTTGTTGAACATGAAATTGGTGCCAGCCCCGATCCAGCCATTGGTCACTGGGCCGAAAGCAAGCGTGTAGCCAACCAATACCCACAACAACGAGACGATAGAGGTGATCGCACCGATTTGCAGGCAGACAGCAAGGAAATTCTTGGCGCGAACAAGGCCGCCGTAAAACAGGGTCAGGCCGGGCATGGTCATCAGCAGGACGAAAGCAGATGAGACGAGGACCCATGCAGTGTCGCCACTATCTGCAACATCCACCATGCCAGCTTGGGCATGGGCAGCAACCGGCGCAAACAATGCCAGACACGCGGCAAGATAGTGCGCAGGCCGCGCGGTCCACTTGGTCATGGAATATTCCTCCTTTACGCTGCCCCTCCAGACAGCGAATTTCCTCGCCGCGGCGTCTAAGGCAAGCTTATGCCAGCGGCAAGGGGGTGGGCGCAGCATTGTAACGGAAAGCGGCTCTGTCCCGATACGGGGGTTTGCTGGGTGCGATTGTCAGCAGCTTTTGGCTGCCGTTGCACTTGAAGCGCGAGGGCAGGGCGGGCTAAGGGTTATTCGATGTTGCGCTGGACTATGACTCTCTGCCTGCTTGTGCTCGCCACGCTGCCGATCCCGGCTGCGGCTGATGACGGCAAGGTGCCCTTCTGGGCCGCGGTGCGGGCGCGTGAGGTCAATATGCGGGTCGGGCCGGGCGAGGACTATCGCATCAACTGGGTTTACCGCCGCCCTCTGCTGCCGGTCAAAGTGCTGCGCACGATGGAGAACTGGTGGCTGGTGCAGGATCCTGATGGCGCGCGCGGTTGGGTGCTTTCCAGCCTGATGACGAAAAAGCGCGGTGCGATGGTTATTGGTGGTGATGTTGCCGAGATGCACGAGGATGCAGATGAGGCGTCCAAACTGTTGTGGCGATTGGCTCCCGGCGTAACGGGGCGATTGGGTGAATGCCAATCAGGCTGGTGCAAGGTTGAACTTATGGACAAGCGTTCGGGCTGGGTCAGGGCCGAACGCCTTTGGGGCGCGGCCGAACTTTAGGCGCTGCGGGTGCCGGCCCAGTTTGATGAGTCGGCACCTGCTGCGTTTTATCAATGGCGATGCGTGCGGTTCCAGTCATGGCGGTCTTCGCGCAGTTCCTTGCGGGCAGATGCAAGTTCACGGCGCTCTTCGCGAACCTTCGCGCCGTTATGGTTATAGGCTGCGTGGGCAAGTTCACGCTTTTCCTTGTGAACGATCTTGTGGTCATGGCGCAGTTCGGCGCGGGTCGTGTGGGCTGAGGCTACACCCGGCAAAATCAATCCGGTTGCGGCGAGGGCGATGAGTAGCTTCTTCGTCATGGGTTAGTCCTTTTGGCTAGCGCGGGCCCGGTTTCATCCGTGTCCGGCAAACCATTGGCTAACCCTGAAAACCTGAACGCCCGACGAACCGATTGGCCGATTTCGGCACCAAAATGTCGCCAAGTGTCGCGGTTTGTCTCGGCTGTCAGATGATTTCAAGCGCGATTGCGGTGGCCTCGCCGCCGCCGATGCACAGGCTGGCGACGCCCTTCTTCAGGCCTTTGTGCTTTAGCGCGCCGATCAGCGTGGTGATGATGCGCGTGCCCGACGCGCCGATGGGGTGGCCAAGCGCGGTCGCGCCGCCATTGACGTTCA
>CANGBE010000225.1 GCA_947451875.1 Sphingomonadaceae bacterium
AAAACAGGTCGTCCATCAACACCACCTCCTGGTGCCGCCATTGAATCAATCCTCAACGCATCATGCAAGCAATTTAACAGGTCCTGACCCTAGTACTGCGCCACACAGGTATGATGCCCGGGCAGGCTGGCTTGGTTGCTGTATCGGCCTGTCCGAAGTGAAATCGGTGATTGTGACGCGCCTCGCAGTTGTCGAGATGGCTGCATAATAGCGCAAGCCGTTCGTGTGCTTTGTAGTTCAGTAAAGGCGAACTTCTATCAGCAATGGGCCGCTGGCCTGGATAGAATTCAGCAGAGCTTGGGTGAAGCTTTCCGCCGTATCAACACTTACTGCTGGAACCCCCATGCTTTTGGCCATTGCGAGCCAATCAATCGTCGGGTTATCGATATCAATCATCGATAGCGCGCGCGGTCCGGGAGCCGAGCCTGCACCCATGTTGGCATATTCCGCTTTCAGGATGTTGTAGGTGTTGTTAGCGAAGATCACTGTAGTCACCGGTAGTTGCTCGCGTGCTTGGGTCCACAGTGACTGGATAGTGTACATCGCGCTGCCATCGCCAACTATGCAGAAGGTCCTCCGGTCGGGGTAGGCGAATGAGGCTCCGGTCGCCACCGGTGTGCTGTAACCGATCGAGCCACCCATATTCTGGATCATGTCATGTGGGCGTGCGCCAGAGGTCAGCCCCATCGATTCACGCCCGGTCGTCAGCGATTCATCGACAACAATCGCCCCTTCAGGGATCGCGTGGCTTAGGGCATGAGCAATCGATATCGGGTCCAGCTTGCCGCAAGGGGCAGGGGTGTCTGATGCCTGCTGGAGCATCGGTGCGGTGCCCAGCGCCCCCAGTGTGTCTGCCAGCATTTCAAGGCCAGCGGTGCTGTTTTCATCCTTCGCCACCAATTCATGGACGAGGCAACCGACCGGTTTTAGCTGGCTCGGCTGATCTGGATAGGAAAAGAAGGCAACCGGCTCGTCGGTTTCCAGCGTGATGATGTGCTTGAAGGGTTCAAGGAACTTCAGCGCCGGTGCCACGGAATAGGGAATGCGCTCCAGTGGCACTCGGCCTGCCCCTCGCTCGATCCGCGCACTGAAGAACTGCGTGGCGATCCGGCAACCTGTCTTGGCAGCGATCCGCCCGGCCAGCTCAAGCGGCTTGCCCCGCGTGGCCTTGTTGCCGAGAATGATCAGTGTCGGCTCGCCCGAAAGGAGAACTTTGGCAATCGCATCAACGCGCACGGCATCGGGTGAAGGTGGCGCGACAATGCGCTTGGGCTGGCGGATCAGATCGCCAGCTTCACCCCAACTAACGTCACCCGGTAGGATAAGGGCGGAGATATTGGCCGGCTGTTCATTTGCCTTGGCGACGGCTGCTGCCGTGTCGCTCGCGATGCTGTGTGATCCATCAGCGCGGCGCACCCAGTGGCACAGTGGGCGCGCGAGTCCGGCGATGTCTGACATCAGTGGCGGATTAAACTTGAGGTGGCTGTCAGAATGTTCGCCGATGATATTGACCATGCCGCTGCTCGCGCGGCGGGCATTGTGGATATTGGCAAGGCCATTAGTCAGCCCCGGGCCAAGGTGGAGCAGGGTTGACGCAGGCCGGTTCATCATCCGGTACCAGCCGTCCGCTGCACCAGTCGCCACACCTTCAAACAGGCAAAGCACACTTCGGATTCGCGGATTTTCTAGCGCCGCAAGAAAATGCATTTCCGACGTTCCAGGATTGGCGAAGCAGACTTCGACCCCCTGATCGGCGAGCGTTTCAACGAGAGTTTCGGCACCATTCATCGCCATCAAATCCCCAACAGGTTCCAGACCGGTGAATTACCACACAGGTTCGCTATTATCACACCGGCACGGTCACATGCTTGCCGGCAAACACCGCCTGCCACGATTCAATCTCGTCAGCGACGATATCATCGATGGCATGGGCGAGGTCTGAAACGCGAGCATAATCCATCGCCGAGGGCTGGCATTTTGCCAGCAGATTGAGCCGTGCGATCACCGCTTCCAGCCGCTCGGAAGTGACTTCAGAGATGGCAGCGAAGCGCTCGAAATCGCGAAGGCCCGCAATGCCCGCGCCAAAGGTGGGCAGCATCACGCCGAAGAATGTCAGTAGCGGCGACAATTTGAACGCCAGCTCCTCGATCGAATGATTGAAGAGCCCGCCAAGCCTCAGTGACAGGTAACCTGCGACCGACACGATCGCGAGCAGGAACAGCCCCTCGAACCGGCGATCAAGATTGTGTTGGGTTCGTGAAAGGCGCTTGGCCTTTGCCACGTGATAGGCGTGCTGGCTATCTGCATAGGGCAGCAGCAGGGTGCCTAACGCATTGTGCAGAAATTTCGGGGTTAGCGAAAGGGTGGGCAGGCCAGCCTCGCGCATGGCATGGCGGGCATAGATTTCCGGCCACGCGCTGCGCGTGCCCTTTGGCCAGCGACCGATGGGGCGGGCCACGCCAAGCGCGATCAGCAGCGGGGCATGGCGCAGATATTCGGCGGCGCGGCGGGTTTCGAACCAGCGCCCGTGCCAGCGATGGCGCTGACCGACCAAGGTAATCGCCAGAATGCCGAGCAGCAGCGCCAGTTCGAAACTGGAGAAGATCCACTTTTCGTGGATCGAAGTGAGCGGCAGATAGGCAACCCCGCCGACAATCGCCAAGGCGGAAAAGATGAAGTTCAGCGTCATGCCGCCGCGGTATTTGTCGGATAACCAGGTCGAAATGCCGGCGGCCCAGATAAAGCGGCGCACCACGCTTTCGCCGATCTTCTTGGCGAAGGTAGTGTCTTGTCCGGGCAGGGCGGCAATGGCGTTCAATTCGGTGCTGCATTTTCCGGCGAGTGCGGCGTCGGGCTCGGGATAGGTCTGGGGCAGATTGCGAAAGCGCATCCGCAGTCCCTGCTCGCCAAACAGCGCCTCGATGCGGCGATAGGCAAGGCACAATCTCGGGCTGCGTCCTCGCCAGTGCCGCGCGGCGAGCGCTTCGGGCCCTTCCGCGTGGCCCTTGCCCGGGACCAGTTCGCTGCGGCCAAGCGTTTCGCGGATCAGGCGCTCCAGAGCGGCATCGCGATCATCGGCCTGATGCTCGGCGCTGGCGATCCCGGCCAGCGATTCCGGCGCAAACAGCAGCTGCCAAT
>CANGBE010000226.1 GCA_947451875.1 Sphingomonadaceae bacterium
CGGAACGATCCGGACAAACCGCCGCCGGTAAAAGGCTGCAGCGAGCGACCAGATTTGGTTGACCGATACCGAACTGGTCGCCAGCGCGACGACAAAGCCCGAGATGACAAAGAAGATGTCAACGCCAACAAAGCCGCCCGGGACAAGTCGCGCACTGAGGTGATAAAACAGCACGGCGAGCACCGAAATGCCACGAAGGCCTTCGATGCCGCCGATGTAAGAGCCTTTGTGCGGTTGAGTCACCCTTGGGATCGGTACGGATCCAATCACGCGGACGCCATTCCTGTTTGTAAAGTCACGCGTTGATTCCTCTGGATCAGATCGCTGACAATCCCGTCCACTCTGCAACCTGTCAATGCCGCCGCTCCTGCCAACGCCGTTTAATTGCGCTGGCGGCGGGGCGTTCAATCAGGAAATGGACGGCAACCGAGACTGCGATGGTCAAGACACTGGCCGCCGCAAAATTGGCCCAAGTCATTTCGCTATTGCCTGAGACAAATTTGTAAACGCCGAACATCGGCAGCTGGATCAGATAGAGTCCGTAACTGGCGTCACCCAGAATGACGAGCGGCTTGCCCCCGAGGAAACGCGAAACCGGGCCATCGGATTGCGCTAGACAAAGCAGCGCGAGCGGCATCAATCCCGTGCTGCACACCCGCACCCAAAGTGGATCAAGGAAAGTCATGGCAAGCACCAGAGCGGCTATCGCCAAAGTAAAGATCGCACCTGAAAACCGGCGGAGCGAGGACGGGAAAAGGCCGAGTCGGAAAACCTGCGCAATACCGATGCCCAGCAAGAACTCGCCCAGACGGAACGGCGGGAAAAACAGCCACGTAGTGCGCGGCAAGAAGTTACCGATGCTGGTGCCTGCCAGCATAGACCCCACAACAACTGGGAGGATCACCGCCGCCGCGCCAAGCACTTGCCATCGCAAGATTGCTCCAGCGCGCGGCGGCACTAGCCTCAGGAACACGGCATAGAAAAAAGCCTCGACTGACAGTGACCAGGCTGGGCCATTCCAGGCATTAGCTGTCCAAGGCACCCAAGACTGCAGCATCGAGAGATAGGCCACCGCGTTAACCAGTAGCCGCGGCACCGACTGGGCCGCCGTTACATGTTCAGCGAAAGTCGACTGGATGAAGAACGGAGCAGCGATGATGAAGGCAAACAGATACTGGGGATAGATGCGGGCTACACGGGCGACCACATAGTCAACGGGAGCTTTGACCAGACTGCCATCTTCTCGGCGATTGCTAAGTGTGAGCACGAAACCAGACAGGACAAAGAACAGGCTGACAGCCACATCCCCGACAGCCTGCAACAAAGCCCCAACCAGTGGATAATCCGGCGCGGACAGGAAATGGTGGCAAATAACCAGATAGGCGGCGAAAAACCGGATGCCGGTCAACTGGGGTAGGTAGGCTTTGCCAGCACTCTGCACCGTAATCAGCCCCCGTCAGCCCAAAAAAGAAAAACACCCAGAAACGTATCGTCCTGAAAAAGTTACGGGCCAGTATCGAAATACGATACCGGCCCGTCAACTGAACTTCACGGATAAGAGATCTTAGTCGATCACCTTCACCATGTGCGGCAACTTGGCAATCGCGCCGCGCACTTCTGGAGTGTCTTGACGTTCAACAACCCGGTGCATCTTGCCAAGGCCAAGACCGATCAGGATCTTCTTCTGGCTTTCCGGGCGACGGATCGGCGAACCGATCTGCTTGATCTTGATGGTAGCCATCTCAATTACTCCGTAATCGCATCAGCTGCGGCTTCCGCCTCAACTGCGCTGGCGCCGCCACGACCCAGAAGGTCTGCAACCTTCTTGCCGCGACGCTGGGCAACCGACTTCGGCGAAGTCTGGTTCACCAGAGCATCGAAAGTGGCGCGGATCATGTTATAGGGGTTCGAAGTGCCGACCGACTTGGTCACCACGTCAGCAACGCCCAGGCTTTCGAACACGGCGCGCATCGGGCCACCGGCGATGATGCCGGTACCGGCCGGAGCCGAACGCACGTTGACCTTGCCAGCGCCGAAACGGCCCTTGCCGTCATGGTGCAGGGTGCGGCCTTCCTTGAGCGGAACGCGCACCATGGCGCGCTTGGCAGCTGCGGTAGCCTTGGTGATGGCTTCCGGCACTTCGCGTGCCTTGCCCTTGCCAAAGCCGACGCGGCCCTTGCCGTCACCGATCACGACCAGTGCAGCAAAGCCGAAGCGCTTGCCGCCCTTAACGGTCTTGGACACGCGGTTGATGTGAACCAGCTTTTCAATAAGCTCTTCACCGCCGTCATCGTTGCCGCCACGACCACGATCATCACGGCGACCGCCACGGCCACCACGATCGTTTCCGCCACGGTCATTACCGCCACGGCCACGGCCGCGAGCGCCACGAGCTTCGCGATTATCACCAGCTTCAGGAGCTGCAACCGCTTCGACGGCGACTTCGTTGTTGGTTTCGTCAGCCATAATCAGAACTCCAACCCGCCTTCACGCGCGGCGTCGGCCAGCGCTTTCACGCGGCCATGGAAAAGGAAGCCACCGCGATCGAACACGACAGCCGTAACGCCAGCCTGCTTTGCTGCCGCAGCAAGATCAGCGCCAACCTTGGCAGCTGCTTCGATATTGGCGCCGATGGACTTGCTGCCCTTGGTCAGCGTCGATGCAGACGCCAGCGTCTTGCCGGCGGCATCGTCGATGATCTGGGCATAGATGTGCCGACCTGAACGGTGCACAGAAAGCCGCGGGCGGCCACCTGAACGTGCCTTGAGGGCGGTGCGAACGCGCCGACGGCGGCGCTCGAAGAGTGAAAGATGAGCCATTACTTCTTCTTCCCTTCCTTGCGGAAGATGAACTCGCCGCGGTACTTGATACCCTTGCCCTTGTAGGGTTCAGGCTTGCGCCAGCGACGAATTTCGGCGGCAACCTGGCCGACCTTCTGCTTGTCGATACCCGAGATTTCGACCGTGGTGTTATCCGGGGTCTTGATCTCGATGTCTTCGGGGATCGCGAAATCCACATCGTGGCTATAGCCGAGCTGCAGCTTCAGGTTGGAACCCTGAGCATTGGCTCGGTAGCCGACGCCGGTGATATCCAGGATCTTGGTGTAGCCCTGCGTTACGCCGGTGA
>CANGBE010000227.1 GCA_947451875.1 Sphingomonadaceae bacterium
CGGTCAGCCCTTCGCGCTCCATGAAATCGCAATAGGCATGAGCAAGTGAGCCCGTAGGCAAGCGGCGCAGCGCAGCGTGGTCATCGAGTATAGAGGGAAGAGATAATTCGGAGCGGAATATCGCCTTGCCTTGTTCGCTCTCACTGAACGTTTTTGCTGCTTCGATTACTCCTGTCCAAGGCAGCGCCTCAAAGATTGGGAAGACCAGTGTAGTATCCTCTTTGTTTCGCACCAGCAGGCGGAAATGGCGCCAAGCTTTGGGAATGTCGAAGCGGAATTCTGGTCGTCCGGGAATCAGGAAAGGCATTGCCTCGCGCGCATCGACAAATTCGCTAGCGTTTACTTGCCGGTTCATAGCGGTCGAATAGCCTTAACTTACATTAATGTCAATAGTTGACCTTATTCCCAAACCCAATCATTTCGCGGCACGCCAAGCAGATCAAGAACCCCGGTAAGATCGCCACGTTCAACCCATCCGTCGGCCGCCTCACGCGCTTTGGCCTTGGCGGCGTAAGCGAGCCCATAAGTCGCTTCCATCAGCATCGGAATGTCATTCGCACCGTCCCCCGTTGCGAGGGTGATGGCCCCTGCCCCGATCATTGTAGCTTCCTCGATCAGGACGGCCCGCTTAACTCCGCTGTCGGTGATCCCGCCGACGAGGCCGCCGGTTAGCTGGCCACCGTTGATCTCTAACCTGTTGGCGACCACCATCTCGAAGCCCAGCTGTTCAGCCACCGGATCAGCGAACTGATGAAAGCCGCCGGTTACCAGAACGGTCTTGCAGCCCTTGGATTTCAGCGTTTCAACCAGCACCCGCGCTCCTGGCATCGGCGCGATACGGGTGGCGAGGCATTCGGCTATTGCAACTTCAGATAGCCCGCGCAGCAGCAGCACGCGCTCACGCAGCGCCGATTCAAAATCCAGTTCACCCTGCATAGCTCGCTCGGTAATCGCTGCGATCTGAGGCTTCAGACCGGCAAAGTCGGCCAGCTCATCAATGCATTCAGCCATGATCATGGTCGAATCCATGTCCGAGACGAAAAGCTGCGGCAGGCGCGGTTCGTGGTCTGAAATCAGCAAGTCTGCTGGCTGGAACGTGCGGTCAAGCACTTCGAAGAGCGTTGTGCGGTCACCACCATGCGCGGTAAACTGCAATCCGCCGGGCGCGATCAGCGGGCTTATCTCAGCACTAATACCGCGCTCTTCCAACGCTAATAACGCTGCATCACATTTTGCGGACAGACTGGCCTGATCTGCTATCAGCCGAGCAATGAACACGCAGGAATCCCTTTCGACATCGGCAAAGCTGCCGCCGCTGGCGCTCATTGCAGGGCCAACGGCGAGCGGCAAGAGCGAACTCGCGGTGCAGCTGGCTCTGGCGCTCGAGAAGTGCGGAAAAAGGGGCGTTGTAATCAATGCCGATGCCAGTCAGGTCTATGCAGATCTGGCGGTGTTGAGCGCCCGGCCCTTGGCTGATGATATGCAGGGAATCGACCACCGCCTCTTCGGCACATGGGATGGCGCGGAGGCTTGCTCAGCTGCCGAATGGGCCGCAGCAGCAACGCGGGAGATCAACGCGGTCCATGCCGAAGGTGGAGTGCCGATCGTTGCCGGCGGCACCGGCCTCTATATTCGCACCCTTCTCGATGGAATCGCACCGATCCCGGAGATAGACCCGGCTATCCGTGCCGAGGTGCGTGATATGCCGCTGCATCGGGCCTATGCCGCGCTTAATCGCGAAGACCCTGCTCGCGCTAAGGCTTTGCACCCCACAGATACCACCCGCATTGCCCGAGCTCTGGAAGTGATGCGCTCTACCGGGCGGTCGCTCAGTGACTGGCAGGCGGAGAAGCAGGGCGCGATTGGTGATGTGGTGGAGCTTTATCCTGTAATCCTGCTGCCTGATCGCCAGTGGCTCTATTCGCGGTGTGACCAACGCTTTTCCGCAATGCTTGAAAGCGGCGCTATTGCCGAAGTGGAGGCTCTGCTGTCGCGGAATATTGCGCCGGAAATGCCAGTCATGCGGGCAATCGGTGTGCGGGATATCGCGGCTTACTTACGTGGTGAATGCATTTTGGAGGAAGCTCGCGAACGCGGCAGTCAGGCCACGCGCAACTATGTCAAACGCCAGCAAACTTGGTTGCGGCATCAGCCACCGGCAGAATGGCCGCGGATTGAATCGGAAAGTTCTAATGCAGAGGCCTTATTTGTATCATTATTACAAGATTAAGGCTTGACGTGATATAAACAGCCGCCTATTGCGCTGCACAACATCCGCTTTATGGCGGTATTGTGCGAGTTTGGAGAGGGTGGCCCGGCGCAGCGAAGACTGTGCCGGGTCAATCTTTTGAGAGCGGGCTGATTTGTCGCAAGAGCCCGGACAGGAAAGAATAATGCCTACGCAGTCCACTGAACGCCCAGGCGCGGAAATTCTGGTTGAAAGTCTCGTCCGACTTGGGGTCGAATATGTCTTCGGCTATCCCGGTGGCGCAGTTCTGCCGATCTATGACGCGATGTTCAGAGACGAGCGCATCCGCCACGTCCTGGTGCGCCATGAAGCCGGCGCGGCTCATGCGGCGGAAGGCTATGCCCGCTCCACCGGCAAACCCGGCGTGGTGCTCGTCACCTCAGGCCCCGGCGCTACCAACGCGGTTACCGGCATTGCAGATGCTTTTATGGATTCGATTCCGCTGGTGGTTATCACCGGACAGGTGCCTAGCGGTTTGATCGGTTCGGATGCCTTCCAGGAAGCCGATACCATTGGCATAACCCGGCACTGCACCAAGCATAACTATCTTGTGCGCGATCCAGCTGAACTCGCCGCGATTATCGATGAGGCATTCCAGATTGCCACCGAAGGTCGTCCCGGCCCGGTTGTCATCGACATCCCCAAGGATGTGCAGATTGCCTCTGCCATGTTCAGCGAAGGCGCACCGCAGCGTCGCAATCGCTATACGCCGCAGTTGGAAGGCAGCACGAGCGACATTGCCAAGGCGATCGAGCTGCTCGCCAATGCCAAGGCGCCAGTGTTCTATACCGGCGGCGGCGTGATCAACTCTGGCCCGCAGGCCAGCGCTCTACTTCGCGAACTGCAGCGCCTGACTGGAGCGCCGGTTACTTC
>CANGBE010000228.1 GCA_947451875.1 Sphingomonadaceae bacterium
AGCCCTAATGCAAACCAGAGGGTGGCGCGGGTTTTCCGGCCAAGCACAGGATCGCAGATGGAAGTGCTCAGGCGCAAGAAGATGATGGTGGGCGTTGTGTTAGGCGCGGTGTTGCTCGTTGCCTATGCGTGGATCGATGGAGGTAGCGAATCCCTGCATACTATTACGCAGGATCTGGCCGTTCCGGGAGAAGCCCAGTGAAGCGGGGGCACTTTCTCGCAGGCGCTGCACTGTTGCTGACATCAGCGATTGCACTGGCGCAGCAAGGGCCGGAATCTATCCTGCCACCGGGCTTTGACAAGCCTGCGGCAAAGCCTGTTCCTCGCGCAGCAGCACCCGCGGCGGTTCAACCAACAGCGCCGCTTGGTGGAGTCGCTCCTGCTGTGATGAGCAATTCAGACGCCGGTGCAGTGGCTCTGCCCGCCAACCTGCCGTCGCTAGACAAACTGCAGACGATGACGCCCGAGGAGCTGGCGGCGTTGCTTGGCACAAAGCCGAAGATTGATATGCCCGCCGGCACAGGCCACGCACTTAAGCGGATGGGCGTCATCGATGAGAGCGAAGGCGGACTTCCCGCCTGGACGCTGTCGCATCAGAATGTCTCATTGGTTACTGCCATTCTTGCCGGCAATAATGGACGCATTATTTCGCGTTGGGGACATATCTTGCTCCGCCGGGCGTTGGCATCACGCCTTGATGCGCCTGAGGGGATGCACCCGGCTGACTTTATGGCACTGCGTACCGCCTTGCTCGTTCGCATGGGTGAGGGCGATGCGGCGCGGGCGCTGGCGCAGGATGTTGATACGTCCAATTTTAATCCAGCGCTGACGCAGGCAGCGATAGATGCCTATGTTCTGACAGCCGACTATGCTGGTGCCTGTCCCGTCATAACGTGGCAGGGCGGATCTCGAAAAGACAGTCAGTGGCGGGCACTTCAGGCGATTTGCAACGCTTTTTCCAGCAATGGCACCAAGGGCATGGGGCAGCTCGACCGACTGGGACCGGGCAGCGGGCTTGAGCAGATCGACCTGTTGCTGACTCAGAAATATGCAGGTGCTGCTGGTCGCGCCCAGCGGGCAGTGAAGATCGAATGGGATGAGGTTTCTGATCTGACACCATGGCGCTACGGCATGGCGCTGGCGGTTGGAATTGAGCCGCCTGCCAAGTTGGTTTCCGCTGCCCCGGCCTATGTCCGCGGTATGGCTGCTACGATTCCCGCCGCACCTTTGCCAAGCCGCGCCGCAGCCGCTGACGTTGCTGGAGGGAGCGGTGTGCTGTCTAGCTCGGCCATGGTCGATCTTTACAGCCAGATTTATTCGGGCGGTGGATCAGGTGAATTTGCAGATCGGGCGACCTCTTTGCAATCCGCCTACCTTGCGACTGCTCCTGCGGATCGGCTTTCAGCAATCAAGCAGCTTTGGGGCGATGCTGGCGCGCCGCAATACTATTCCCGTCAAGTACTTACTGCTTATGCAGCAGCGCGTTTGCCTGTGGAATCGTCATGGTCGGCTGATGCCCCGGGCCTGATCGCCTCGATGCTGGCCGCCGGGCTTGATGCCAATGCCTTGCGCTGGGGTTCGGTTGTCTCGGATGGCAGTGAGGGCTGGGCGTTGCTGTCGCTGGTGCAACCTATGCGGCGCGGCGTTGTCACGGCTGAACAGATCAAGACATTTAACGGCAATGACAAGTCGGAAGAAGGGCGCAAGACGGCGTTTCTGGTCGCAGGATTGGCCGGTTTAGGGCGTTTACCCGGGAACACAGCCGCTGATTTGGCCAGACAATATAACTTCGCGCTTGATCGTCCTTCGCGGTGGACCGTGCTGATCGACAAGGCGGCAGAAGTTGACAATCCCACTTTGGTTGCCTTGCTTGCGGGTGTCGGCATGCAGGGCACGGGCTGGGACAAGATGACCCCTCGCAACCTTTTTCATATTGTCGCGGCGCTCGACCGAGTCGGACTATCGGCCGAGGCACGGATGATCGCCGCTGAGGCTGTTGCCAGAGGTTGATCTGAAACAGGCTATCGAAGCCTTC
Source organism: Sphingomonadaceae bacterium (assembly GCA_947451875.1). GTDB lineage: Bacteria > Pseudomonadota > Alphaproteobacteria > Sphingomonadales > Sphingomonadaceae > Novosphingobium. The sequence continues at coordinate 2,035 of CANGBE010000228.1, forward strand.
CTTGCCATGCTCGCTGCCGAGCGGGGGGCAGCAGTTAATACGATTGCTGCCTATCGTCGTGATCTGGCGGGGGCCGGTGAAGCAATCGGTGATCTGACGACGGCAAGCAGCAAGGATCTTGAGAGTCTGGGTGATGTTTGGCGCGATCTTGCACCTTCCAGTCTGGCTCGAAAATGCTCGGCTCTGCGGCAGTTCTTTGCTTTCCTGCAAGACGATGGCATCCGCGATGATGACCCGTCACCGGCCCTGCCAAAGCCGCGCACACGGAGGCCTCTGCCGCGACTTCTCTCACATGAGGAAGTGGGGGCTCTGTTTTCAACCGCAGAGGCGGAGGCAGGATCAGGCCGTCCAGAGGCGGTGCGATTGCTGACCTTGCTTGAACTGCTTTATGGCTCGGGCCTTCGCGCCACGGAACTGGTTTCACTCAATCTGAATGCGGTGCCGCGTGATGTTCCCTTCCTGATGATTAACGGGAAGGGCGGGCAGCAGCGGATGGTGCCGGTGAGCACAAGGGCACAACAAGCCTTGTCGCGCTGGCTCGCTGCAAGGATCGGCGAAGGCCGGATGCTGTTCCCATCGCGCTCGGTCAGAGGTCATATTACCCGGGTCCGCCTGTTCCAGATGCTGCGTGATCTAGCCGGAAGGGCGGGTCTGGACCCGGAAAAGGTCTCACCGCACGTGCTGCGCCACGCATTCGCCACCCATTTGCTGGAAGGCGGTGCTGATCTTCGGGTGTTACAGACCCTGCTCGGCCATGCGGACATCGCGACGACTGAGATCTACACCCACGTTGATGGGGCAAGGTTGGTTTCTCTGGTAAATTCGAAGCATCCGCTTGCGGCGCATCGCAGCGGCGATTAGAGCGCGAGTGATGGCATCCTATCTCGAATTCGAAAAGCCGCTCGCCGCGCTTGAAGCCCGTATCTCCGAACTGCGCACTACCGCAGTCGATGGTGAATTGGATCTGGCATCCGAAGTCTCGCGCCTTGAAAAGAAGAGCGCCAACCTGCTGGCCAGCACCTATGCGGCGCTGACACCTTGGCAGAAGACCCAGGTCGCCCGCCACCCGATGCGGC
>CANGBE010000229.1 GCA_947451875.1 Sphingomonadaceae bacterium
CGTGCGTTTATCGATATAGCTTTTTACTTCTGGATCGTAAGCGTTGCCAAACCATTCATAGGGACCTTCTTTGTTCAGTCTATCGCGAATTTGCAGTGCTTCTTTAGATAACAATCGGGCCTCTTCCAGTTCGCCAGATGATTTTGCGCGGTTTATTGCAATTTCAACTTTTTTCATGCGCTCTTCTTCTTCTTTTGAAGAATAATATATGATTTTACCATCATTATTTGATAAAAAGCACAGGTAAACATTACGAACTAAATCAGGCTTGATCGCAAAGTCCGGCAAATATTCACTGTCAGCGCACTGCAGCGGTGTATTTGCCGGAGCACCAGAACCCTGCGTCATTAGCGAGGGGGACCAATCGTCTCTAGGCGATCTTGTAGAAAACTCTAAAGCCGGACGGCTGAATTCAAAGCATGAGTTATAAGCGCCGATTAAGGCTGCGATAACCATGAAAATCTTGGTTATGCGGCGCCCGCCCTCAAACCAGTTCATTGCCAAGGGCTATTTTCCTTCCGCGGTTTGGGGTGAAGTTATAATCGGCGCTTCAACTGGCAGATACTTAACCACCAACATTCGCGTGATGGTTTTGCTACCGCCCATTGCAAGAAAACCGAAAAAGCCCGTTGCGCTGCCGTATCCGCCCGTTTTTCCAGCTTCCTCTTGGCTTTCAACTATGACGGCATCACCACCGGCGCGTTTGACCTTGGCAGCGATGTTTGGACTGCCGATTGCATGACCGCTATCCATAAGCTCGTCGCGCTTGTCCTGCACGAAGCCGATTATCTGGTACCTCCGAGGCGGCGTGCCTGTAGTCCAATAATCAATGCCATTTTTGGTCATCTTCGTGCCGCCTTCGCCGATGGCAATTTTCGGCTGCCCTTCGTAGATTGCAAAGTCTATCTTCGCGCCTGCAAGCGCTGGCGTTGAAGAGCCGAACGCTAGAACCGCTGCAATGGTGTAGATGCTTTGCTTCATATTAACGCCTCCAAATTTAGGAGGCCCCAGGCACAAGCCGGGTGTTCGTAACCCTGCGTAGTCACAAGGCGCTGCCGCCTTTGGGCAGAACCTTGGACATACGCGACAGCCACCCGGCCAGAATGAACTGACCGGCGACTACGTTCCGAGGTTACGACGCCTCACAGCCGGGATTGACCGAACTGCAACTCAAAGATGCTAGATTTTCACCCAATGGGCAAGCGCAGACATCTAAGGCCTCGCCAGTGGGCAGAGCCTAAGGATAATTCACTATAGCTATGTGATGTTGAGGGAGCCAATTTTGCTCTGCTCTCAATTCACAATGAGATCTACAATCCCAATTTAGAATTTTCACTGCAAAAAATTGCTCGCGATACCAGCCTGTGACGGATGACCAGTGCGCTGGCCCATACCCCCCGGGGGAGAGGCCGGGCTATTGAATTTGCAACACAGCTAATGGGCCAATCCTATCTAGCCATTGGCAAAATCAACCGCCTAGCGCGACCACTTTGTGGTACCGAATGTGGTAACAATAACAATTATTTCAGATCAACTGACTGTAATTGTTATATTTATTTTAAGGGAATGGATGCCCCGCGAGGACTCGAACCTCGATAGACGGAATCAGAATCCGTAGTCCTACCATTAGACGACAGGGCAATGAGGATCGGGCGCTTAATCGCCGTCCATGTTTGGGTCAAGGGTAATTGCTGCCAATCGCTCACCTCCGTGCTTGCTCAAGTGGGGATGCAGGTCTAACATCCGCGCCGAAGCCCGCGACACGCGGGGCAACACCATTTGAGTAATACGAACATGGCGGAGCTGATTCCGCCGGAAGCGCGCGAGGAGACAGGTAGAGGCGAGGCGATTTCTGAAACTGGCAAGCCGGACACCACGTCTGAGCGCCAGCGCCCGCATGCCGCTTCGCGTGATTCCGGCCAACAACCGGATAGGCAAGGCGCTTACCCGCGTTACGGGCATGGCGCAGCGCAGCGCCAAGCTTACGCCGCGATTGACCTCGGTACTAACAACTGCCGCTTGTTGATAGCCCGGCCACAGGGCGAAAACTTTGTGGTGGTCGACGCCTTCAGCCGTGTAGTTCGACTTGGCGAAGGGCTGGCACAGACCGGCCGACTTTCAGACGAAGCAATGGACCGCGCGTTGGTCGCCTTGGCAGTTTGCGCCGAGAAGCTGAAAAAACGCAACGTCCAACTTGCCCGCTCTGTTGCAACCGAGGCCTGCCGCCGCGCCGAAAACGGAGCCGAGTTCATCGAGAGGGTTAAGCGGGAAACCGGCATCCACCTCGATGTCATCACCGCCCGAGAAGAAGCCCGGCTTGCCGTTCTGGGCTGCCACATTTTGCTGGAAAGCGGTGAAGGCCCCGCGATGATCTTCGATATCGGCGGCGGATCGACCGAACTGGTCATGATCGAGAGCACGCCGACAGTCCCGCGCATTCTTGATTGGCAGTCTGTGCCTTGGGGCGTGGTGTCCCTCACCGAAAGCTGCGGGGAAGAACCAACCGATGCCAGGGGCCGCGCCGAACACTATGCCAAGATGCGCAGTCTGGTTCGAGAAAGTTTTTCCGATTTTGCCGAGCGGATCAGCCCGATGCGCGAGAAGGGGCCAATTCCCGAGCTGCGCTTGTTGGGCACCAGTGGAACGGTCACCACTCTGGCCAGCCTTCATCTGGAACTTGAGCACTACAGCCGGTCGGCAGTTGATGGTTTGATCCTGCCCGCAGAAGCCATGCGTAATATCAGCGCCAGTCTCTCAACCATGACCCCTGAAGAACGCCGCGCCCAGCCCTGCATCGGAACCGAAAGATCCGATCTGGTGGTCGCAGGCTGTGCCATACTTGAGACAATCCTTGACCTGTGGCCTGCTGACCGTCTCGGTGTGGCCGACCGCGGCATTCGCGAAGGCATCCTGCGCAGCCTGATGGCGGCTGGCGGCCACCCGGGCCATGTGCGCAGGGTCGTAGAACAGTTGGACGAACGATGAGAGGTTCTGGACGCGATCCGGTCAAGCGGCTGAAAACGGGCAAGGGCCGCACCGCGAGCTCTACCCGCTGGCTGACCCGCCAAATCAATGATCCCTACGTCAAACAGGCCAAAG
>CANGBE010000230.1 GCA_947451875.1 Sphingomonadaceae bacterium
GGTGAAACCGGCACCGGCGATGATCTCGGTTTCCTCTTCCACCACACCCGGCACCGCGCCGAAATGGTCGGCGTGGGCCTGAGTGATAACGATCTTCTTGAGCTGCCCCTTGCGATGCGGCGCGAATAGCGCCTTGGTGCGTTCGCCATTGCCGATGAAGCCGGTGTTGACCAGCACATCCCCGCCCCCGGTAGCGATCAGATAGGCGTTGGAAATGTCCTTCACCATGAAGATCGAGTCCGTGATTGCCACGGCCTCGGTCTGGCCATCGCCAGCGGTTACCAGATTGCCGAGGTGCGGTTTGCTGTCATCGGCCATGTCAGGCTTCCTCGAACTCGATCATCACCTTGGCCGACTGCGGCGTGGCAGCGACCTTCAAACCATCGAGCACTTCACCAAAAGGCATGCGATGGCTGATCAGCGTCGCCAGCTTGTCCTGCAAGCGCGGCATCGCGGCGAGCACTTCGGGCATTTCGGTGGGATAACCAACCGCCGTGGTGATCGTCATCTCGCTGGTCAGCATACGGCCGGCCGGAAATTCGATGGGTTTCATATAGGCCGCAGTGATGACCATGCGGCACTGGAACTTTGCCATCATGATCACATCAGTGAGGATCGAGGGCGCGCCTGCGGCATCGATCCAGGCATCGGTTCCGACTCCGACTCGGTTGAAGGACGCAACTTCGCCATGCAACTGCGCCAGTTCAGCGCGCAAATCACAATTCGCCGGGTCAAGCGCCGCCCGCGCGCCCAGCGCCAGCGCCCGCTCGCGCCGCTCAGGTGCGAGATCGATGGCGACAACATCAGTCACGCCGCGATCGACCAGCCACAGCACCATGCCAAGGCCAATGGGGCCGCAGCCGAACACCACGACCTTATCACCGAGCTTCACATTGGCACGGTTAACTCCGTGCATCGATACAGCCAGTGGCTCGCACAGCGCGGCGACTTCATAGGAAACGCCTTCCGGGATTGGCAGCAGCTTGCCCATGGATTCAGCGTCCTTGAGCACCAGCTCCGGCGTGAAAGCGCCTTCCATGCCGCCGCTGCCCACGAACATGCCGTTGATCACCACGCGCTGGCCGACAGTGTGGCCGGAAACTTCGCTGCCGACCTCGATAACCTCGCCAGAGGCTTCATGCCCCAGCGCGGTTTTGGTGCCGGGCAGCGGAATACCGCCCATCTTGATATAGGTGAGGTCGCTGCCACAAATGCCGCAAGCCTTCATCTTGACGACAACGTCCTTCGGACCCGGCTCGCCGCGCTCAACCTCGTCTAGACGGACATCGCCCACATCATGAATAGTCAGCAGTTTCATTGGTTCTCTCCCGGGCGCTGTGGTTACGGACGGATCTGATAGCCGCCGTCGATATAGACGGTCTGACCGGTAAGGAACGACGATGCGTCAGAGCACAGGTAAGCGCCGATGCCTTCGAAGTCTTCGGGGTAGCCCACACGGCGCATCGGCGTTTGCGGGGCATATTGCTTCGTAAGGTACTGCGCGGCGGGACCGTCTGAGGGTCCCATCATCGGCGTGAGGATCAGGCCTGGGGCCACTACATTGGCGCGAATGCCGAATTCGCCGAGCTCTGAGGCGAGGCAACGGATCACACCGGCCACTGCGCACTTCGATGCGGCATATTCCTGCTTGCCCGGCAGTCCCTGATAGAGCGAGCCCGAGCCGCAGGCGACAAGGCTGCCACCCGGCTCACCGGCTTCGGCGCGCGCCTTCATATGGCGGGCGGCCTCGCGCAGGGTGAAGAAGGCACCGTGCAGCGCGGTGTTCTGGAATTCGAACCAGTGCTCGGTCGGCATGTCGAAGATCGAGTTGTAGCGCGGGCTCGCACCAGAATTGGCGAAGACGCAGTCAATCCGTCCGAAATCAGCCATGAACTTGTCGTAACCGGCAAGGATCGCCTCCTCGCTCGAGACATCGACCTGATAGGTTTCCACCCGGCCAGCGCCTGCTTCGAGCAGTGCGGCCTTGGCAGCGGCGTTCTTTTCCTCGTTGCGCGCCCAGATGGCCAGATCACCGCCCTGCTTAGCGACGCCCATGGCAAAGCCAAGGCCAATGCCGCCATTACCGCCGGTGACCAACGTTACCTTGCCCGTGCAATCGAAAAGGCCCTTCGCCATCATATCTCTCCTCAATGAATAGAGCGTGCTTGCCGCACACCGTTTGCCGGGCGACTGACGCACGGTTTGATGGAGGCGATTTCTGGCACTGCCGCAGCAAGTGGCAACGCCAGCGATTGCAGAATTCAGGACGCAGCCTATAGTTCGGGACATATTCCCACCATGAGCGCCCTAACGATGCCCGATTCCCAGCCAACCGTGGTCATCGACGCCGAGCTGGCCGGCCCCGGTGTTACCGCGCAGATCGTGCGTTATGATATCCCTGCCCCCACCGACGCCGTGCTGCGCGAACAAGGGCATTACCTGATCAACATGTGCCTCACCCCGCGTCCTCTTAATGCCCGCGCCGGCTATCGGGATCGCTGGGGTCCACACCGTTTCGAGCGATTGGGGGACATCTTCATGGTGCCACCAGGCGAAGTTCTGGCTGTGCGCGGCGAAAGCGGTCAGCAGGCATCGGTGCTGTGCACGATCAGCGCCGAACGGATCGATGCCCTGCTCGGCCAGCAGCTGGAGTGGGGCAATGGCCAGCTCGCCGCAACGCTCGACATGACCAATGCCCGGATACGCAACCTGCTGTTCCGTCTGACCGAAGAGGTTCGCCATCCCGGCTTCGCCTCTGCGCGGATGCTTGAGTTTCTCTCGGGCGAACTGGCAGTGGAACTGGGTCGATTTTGCCTTGAGGTGGAGGAAACCCCGGCGACCGGTGGCCTCGCATCGTGGCGATTGCGGCTGATCGACGAGCGGCTTGCCGCCAGCCCCGCTGCGCCTGCGCTGGAAGACCTTGCAGCGCTGTGCAACCTTTCCATCCGTCAACTTACGCGCGGCTTTCGCGTCAGCCGGGGCTGCTCGATCGGCGATCATATCGAGCGACGGCAAATGGAAGCGGCAAAGCGCATGCTGATGACGGGAGATAGTGTGAAGGCCATTGCTTTCGCCCTGGGCTTTGCCTCGCCA
>CANGBE010000231.1 GCA_947451875.1 Sphingomonadaceae bacterium
GGACCGACCACTTGCTGTGGCACCACGCAGCGCACACGATCGATCTGTTCGCCTATCAGGCGGGCAAGATCGTTTCGGCTCATGCGATCCAGGGGCCAAAGCATCCCGAGCTTGGCATCGCGATGGATATGTCGATCCAGATGAAGAGCGAAAGCGGGGCAATCTGCACGCTGTCACTATCGTTTAATAATGATGGTCCGCTTGGCACCTTCTTCCGCTACATCGGCGATAATGCCACCTACATCGCCCGTTACGACGATTTGGTGAACGGCAAGGAAGAGCCGATTGATCTCGCGGGTGTTGCCGTTAGCAACAATGGCATCGAACTGCAGGACCGTGAATTCGTCGCTGCAATCCGCGAAGGGCGGGAACCGAACAGCTCCTTGGCGCAGGTGCTTGATTGCTATCGGGTGATCGGTGAACTAGCGAAGAGTCTTGAGGCACAAGACGGCTGGTCATGACAGGAACGATTGCAGGAAAATCGCTAAATCCCATCGGCCTTGGCTGCATGGGGCTGAGCCATGGTTATGGTCCTGCGCTGTCCCAAGAGGATGGCGTGCGGTTCCTGAACAGTGCGCTTGATCTGGGCTACAACCACTTTGACACTGCCAACATCTATGGCGCGGGCAAGAACGAGGAGCTTATCGGCGCGGCTATAAGCCACCGCCGCAGCGAGTTTTTCCTCGCATCCAAGACCGGCATCGATTTCACCGGTCCAAAGCGCGGGACCGATTGCCATCCGGATTCGATCCTTAAGTCGCTCGACGCCAGCCTTGCGAGACTGAAGACCGACCACCTCGATCTCTTCTACATGCACCGCTTCGATTACGATGTGCCGATTGCCGATTCAGTCGGCGCAATGGTGCGGGCGATCGAGGCAGGCAAGATCCGCAGCTATGGCGTTTCGGAATGGTCATCAGCGCACTTGCGTGAAGCTCACGCTGTTTATCCGGTGTCAGCGGTGCAGACCGAATTCTCGCTGTGGACCCGCAACGTCGAGCTGGGCGTGCTGCAAACGACGGCGGAGCTGGGTATCGCCCTCGTTGCCTTCTCGCCGGTCGGACGCGGGGCGCTCGGCGGCGTGTTTCGCGATCCCGCGACGCTTGCCGACAATGACATCCGTTATCCCCATCCGCGCTTCAGCGCCGAGAACTGGCCAAAGAACCTTGTGCTGATTGACCAGTTCAAGGCTCTCGCCGCCACTATCGGACTGCGTCCGGCGCAGCTCGCGCTGGCCTGGGTTCTGGCGCAGGGCGATCATATTCACGCGATTCCCGGCACGACTAAGTTCAACCATTTGGAAGACAATGTCGCCGCTGCAACTCTGCAGGTTCCTGAGGATATTCTCGTAAAGGCGGGCGAGCTGATCAACCAGCAGACGGTTTCGGGTCGCCGCTATCATGACGCGATGTTCAAGACGATCGATACCGAGGACTTTGTCTAGAGCCCTGCCAACGCCAGCATGGCGCTAGCTCCCTTTTCGGCGCTATCGGCTCCGGCGCGGAGCATGGCGAACAATTCGCGGCCCATGCCTTCGGTTTCGACCGGGGCTGATGCGGGCAGGCGGGCACTAAGATCAGCCTTGGTTTCGATCACGCCATCGTTGGCGCATAGCCGAACGATGTCGCCGTCCTGCAGCAGGGCGAGTATGCCTCCGCCCAGTGCCTCTGGCGTGACGTGGATCGCGGCGGGCACCTTGCCCGATGCGCCGGACATCCGACCATCCGTTACCAGCGCCACCTTGTGCCCGCGATCCTGCAGCACGCCAAGCGGCGGGGTCAGCTTGTGGAGTTCGGGCATGCCATTGGCGCGAGGGCCCTGAAAGCGGACGACCACGATAACGTCGCGTTCCAACTCGCCAGCCTTGAACGCATCGATGACGGCTTCCTGCGTATCGAAGACGCGGGCAGGGGCCTCAACGGTCCAGCGCGAAGCATCGACTGCGCTGGTCTTGAATATGCCTCGTCCAAGGTTGCCGGAAACCAGCCGCATACCGCCATCGGGTGAGAAGGGGGCCGAGACCGGGCGCAGCATCGCATCATCGCCGCTTGCCTCGGGCAGATCGCGCCACTGCAGCTTGTCGCCCTCCATCGCGGGCTCTTGGGCATAGGCTGCCATGCCGCCTGTCGCGACGGTCAGCACATCGCCGTGGATCAGGCCTGCGCCCAGCAACTCGCGCACGATATAGCCAATTCCGCCCGCAGCGTGGAAGGCGTTCACGTCGCCTTCGCCATTGGGATAGACACGGGCGATCAGCGGGACGGCGGCGGAGAGTTCGTCAATGTCCTGCCAGTCGATCACGATCCCGGCCGCGCGGGCCATGGCGGGCAGGTGTATCGCGTGGTTGGTCGAGCCGCCGGTGGCGAGCAGTCCAACGCACGCGTTGACCACGGCCTTTTCGTCAACGACCTTGGCCAGAGGCCGGTAATCGGCACTGTTCATGCACATACCCGCCAGCCGGTGCACAGCGGCGCGGGTGAGGGCCTGCCGTAGCGAGTTGGCTGGTGGCACAAAGGCCGCTCCGGGGATGTGGAGGCCCATCAGCTCCATCATCATCTGGTTTGAATTGGCCGTACCATAGAAGGTGCAAGTGCCCGGCGAGTGATAGCTGGCGCTCTCGCTGGCCAGCAGATCATCGCGGGTGGCCTTGCCCTCGGCATAGAGCTGACGGACCTTCTGCTTCTCCTTGTTGGCCATGCCGGTCGGCATCGGACCAGCGGGAACGAACACCGCGGGCAGGTGGCCAAAGCGCAGCGCGCCGATCAGCATGCCCGGTACGATCTTGTCGCAGACGCCGAGCAGGGCCATGCCATCGAACATCGCGTGGCTCATGGCGATGGCTGTGGCTTGGGCAATGGCATCACGGCTGAACAGCGATAGCTCCATGCCGGGCTGGCCTTGCGTTACCCCGTCGCACATCGCGGGCACGCCGCCCGCAACCTGTGCCGTTGCGCCCACTTCGCGAGCCCAGAGCTTCATCGCTTCGGGATAGCGGCCATAGGGCTGATGCGCCGAGAGCATGTCGTTATAGCTGGTGACAATGCCGAGGTTGGGCCCGCGCGATCCGGCGATGGCAGGCTTGTCATCC
>CANGBE010000232.1 GCA_947451875.1 Sphingomonadaceae bacterium
AGAACTGATTTCCACGTCGTCCCGGATCAGGCCCGGGATTAAGAATACCTAGACATTGCCCGGGGGTATCCTTTCGCTAGGATGCTCCCGGGTTTTCTTTTGGGGATGCGGTATATGAATCATAAACCGGGCTTTGAGGGCAGAGCGGGAATTACCCGGGTCGAAGCCTTTTCAGACGGGGTTCTGGCTATCATCATCACCATTATGGTGCTGGAACTGCACGCCCCGGAAGCGTCTGGTTTTGCGGCTCTATGGGCTTTGTGGCCCACGTTCTTTTCTTACGTCATCAGCTACAATTACATCGCGATCTATTGGGTCAACCACCACCGCATGTTCGGCCATGCGCGCGTGGTGACCAATGGCTTGCTGTGGTCGAATATCGTGCTGCTCTTTTCCTTGTCGATGATCCCCTTTTCGACGGCTTATCTGGGCAAGCATTTCGGTGATCCCGTGGCGAGCGCGGTCTATGCCGTTTCGCTGCTCGCGCCATCGTTCGCCTTTCTATGTCTCGAGTCATCCATTCGCCGGAGCGGATCGCAGAGCGCAGAATCGCAGGCCTATTATCGGTCTACGACCCGTAAAGGCACCTTTGCAGCAGCGATCTATGCCTTGGCTGTCTTGCTAGGGGTTTTCTGGCCCTATGTCGGTGTAACTTTGGCTGGGCTAGTCGGGCTGTTCTGGATCGTTCCCTATGGTCCGCTCGACAGTCTGTTCCTGCGTTGCGAAGATCTGAACGCCAGCTGATCTTGCAATTCTGTTACAATGTTTTGATGATTTCCATGCGTTTGAAGGTGGAAAGTTTAACCAAGCCCGGTATGGTGCGCCACAGCAGGGGGCCAAGTCTTAATCAGGGACTGGCGTTGCATGGTCGCATTTTTGCCTATTGAACTTGATGGTGTGCTGTTTGTTGCCATTCTTGTTCTGGCCTTCGGGCTGATCCGTATTCACCTTCTTATTGATTACGCCACGAATCTGTCGATCAACCAGCAGGCCCGGCACATGTCCAGGCTTCTCGATCTGCAGCCGTTACCGGGCGTGGTTCGTGGCGATCTGGTTGCAAGTTGCACGACTACTGTTGGCAGACTTGGTACGCTGGCGATCGAATCGATACTGTTCCAAACTGTCCGCCCTGCTCGGGTCATGGTCTATCTCTCAAAAAACATTCCATTCGATGCCATTCCCGATTCAGTGCTCAGGCTCTGCCGTTACGGAGTTGAGCTGCGATTTGTCGACGATGTGGGGCCGCACACAAAGTTGATCTATGCGCTGCGGGATTTCCCGGCTCAGACGATTGTGACCTTTGATGACGATATCTATTACCCTGCCAACACCATCGAGACCCTGATCGATGCATCGGCCGCGGCACCCAGTGCCATCGTCGGTAACTGGGTACGCAGACTGCGGTTTGGCTGGAATGGCAAAGTGCGCAAAGCGCGTGCCGGTAAACTAATGACCCCGGAAAGCCAGATCGTCAGCATTGAGCGCGGCGCCAAGCCGCTCGACATTGATTTCGCGAACTTTGCCTATGGAACCAGCGGTGTGCTCTATCCGCCCGACTGTTTCGATGCCCGTGTCTTTGACATCGAAGCGATGCGCCGCCTCTGCCCCAACGAAGATGACGTGTGGTTCAAGGCGATGAGCCTTTTAAAGGGCACACCAGTCGCTGCGACCGCGCTAGGTCTCACGCCCAAGCACCATTGCCTGCAAGGCAGCCAGAAGATCGCACTCCGTCATCGCAATCATGCGGCGAACGGCAAGGCAGCAGAACACCAAATCCAGGCGGTGTTTGAACACTATGGCCTCTATGAGCGCCTGAAGGTATTGCAGGCGCAAGGCACAATCAAGCAATCAGTCCAGAGCTGCGATCCCGCACCGGACCTCGCGCACGAAGATCTCCGGCTGCTCACAGGAGGCGAAGTGCCCGCTCTTCTTAGCGTCACTCCAATAAACGATGTTTCGCTGCATTCGCTCAGCCCACTTGCGGGGCGCCTTGGTGATTTCGCCCGGAAAAGTGCTGACGGCACATGGCAAGTCGACTTCACCCGTCATGCCGATGGCAACGAAGCTTTCCCATTACATCCGGGCTGCCGAGGTACCGTTGCCGGGGAGCCAGTTGAGCAGAATGCTGCTGAGTATCGTGTCCATCTAAAAGGCGTCTTCGGGCCGTCCGGTATTGTCGGTCCAGGACCACATCTTTTCGTAGATTCACGATGTGAGGCCAACGAGACTATCGACGAGGCCGTAGCCTATCGTTTGCGGGTGAGTTGACTGGATCTTCGAATAGCTGGAATCCCAATCCATATAGCGTTTGCCCGCTGCTATCGCTGCCTCACCTTCTGGCCCGGTGTGGGTGCGATCTTCTGGTGGTGGGCGTCCCATTGGCGTATTGAGGTGTATTCCTGCTAGCCCTTTTTGGAGCCTGTGCGCCCAACGTTGCCGTTCCAATCGCACCCCAGTCGCCACCTCGAGCAAGCTAGCGCGAACAACTGAAGCCCCTCCATAAGCTTGGCCCATGCACGGGCTACCCGCTGGACGTTGCAGCCAGTAGTCGTTGGTTTCACCGAGAAACCATCGCCCGTTAGCGAAGGCACAACTGCGTGGAATGCGTCCTCCGCCGTGCCGCCGCCGCCATGCGCTTCTGGGCCCTTCAGCATCGGGATAAACGCTAAAAAATCGACTTCTGAACCGGGCCAGCCGTCTGCCAAGATGATTGGCCTTGCCTCCGCACGTCGCGATCGGTCGTGGAGAAAGTGAATGTCCATTCCGTCGATTTCGGTGACGCGCTGATCGAAGCCATTGAGTATGGCTGCGCATCTCCGCCAATCATATTCGTGTCGCCAGTAATGAATAATGAGTGCAGGTTCGCTAACGGCGCGCCTTGTGATCAGTCGACCACGGTTTCGCGGTCTGGCCAGCGGATGAGATCGATTCGCCTGTTCAAACGGTCGTTTGCGGATCGCGGGATTTAGCTGGTGATTTTGTGCAGCTCGAACATTGGCTGAATAGTGCACGTATGTTCAGGATTGAAACTCTTGTCCGTAGTGCGCGCCTCGTTGGCTACACTTTTTGCGTTCGATCAAAG
>CANGBE010000233.1 GCA_947451875.1 Sphingomonadaceae bacterium
CCCCGGCTTTCCGCCAGCTTGACGGCAGCGCCTGTAATGTGATGGGCTTCGCGGAAAGGGATGTTGGCCTGCCGCACCAGCCAATCGGCCAGATCGGTTGCCGTGGCATAGCCCAGCTCTGCCGCAGCGCGCATCCGGTCAGTGCGGAATGTTGTCGCCTCGACCATGCCGGTCATCGCAGCGAGGCACAGAGTGATCAGGCCGGCGGCTTCGAACACCGGCGGCTTGTCGTCCTGCATGTCCTTTGAATAGGCGAGCGGCAGCCCCTTCATAGTTATCATCAGACTTACGAGGCAGCCGGTGATCCGCCCCGAATGGCCACGCACCAGCTCTGCCGCATCGGGGTTCTTCTTCTGCGGCATGATCGAGCTGCCGGTCGAAAGACTGTCCGGCAGGCGCACGAAGCCGAAGGGCTGGCTCGCCCAGATTATGAACTCTTCGGCCAGCCGCGAAAGATGCAGTGCGCACTGGCTGGCAGCCATCAGGTAATCGAGCGCGAAATCCCGGTCTGACACAGAATCGAGGCTGTTGGCCGTCGGCCCATCAAAGCCGAGCGCACTGGCAGTGGCTTCGCGGTCAATCGGAAAACCGGTTCCTGCCAGCGCCGCCGCACCGAGCGGTGAGCGGTTCATCCGCGCGCGGGCATCGGCAAAGCGCGATATGTCACGCGCTGCCATCTCATAATAGGCCATCAGGTGGTGGCCGAGCGTCACCGGCTGCGCGGTTTGCAAGTGGGTGAAGCCAGGCATGATCGAACCGGTATGCTCTCCAGCGCGGGTTACCAGCGCGACTTGCAGCGCGTTCAGGCCGGTGAGCGCCTCGTCGATAGCATCGCGCACCCACAAGCGGAAGTCGGTCGCCACCTGATCGTTGCGGCTGCGCGCGGTGTGGAGCCGTCCGGCAACTGGTCCGATCAACTCGGCGAGCCGGCTTTCGGTGGTCATGTGGATGTCTTCGAGCGCCCAGTCTTCGGGCACGCCATTGACGGCATATTCGGCGGCAACCGCGTCCAGACCGGCAGAAATTGTGTCAGCATCGTCAGCCGAGACAATGCCCTGCGCGCCGAGCATGGCGACATGGGCCTTGCTCGCAGCAATGTCTTGTCGCCACAGTGCCTTGTCGAAGGGGATCGAGGCGTTTATCTCGCGCATGATCGCGCTCGGCCCCTCGGCAAAGCGTCCGCCCCACATCTGGTTGGAGCTTCCCTTGCTGTTATCCCGTTCGCTCAAAATCGCCGTCCTTGGTCCCGCAATCGGCCTGTGCCTTCTAGCCGGGGCCTGCGATAGGCAAAGTGGCAGCGGCGCGCAACCGCAACCAAGCGAAAGCGTGGCCGAACCCGGCGCTGATGAAGGCGCTATCGACCGCAGCTACAAAGGCAGCGAATTGCCCGAGTTCAAACTGTCTGACACGGCTGGCAAGTCGGTCACGCTCTCAAGTCTGAAAGGCAAGCCGCTGTTGATCAACCTTTGGGCAACCTGGTGCGCGCCCTGCGTCGCCGAACTGCCGCAGCTTGATGCGCTGGCCGCTGCTGGCAAGCTGCAGGTGCTCGCAGTCAATCAGGAGGACAAAGACAGTACTGCTCAGGTTCCGGGCTTCCTCAAGGAACGAGGCGTTAAAGTGCTCGCACCCTGGATCGATCCTGAGGGCGAGCTGACCAAGCAGTTCAGCGCACAGGCCTATCCGCTATCAGTGCTCTATGATTCGCAAGGGCGCGAAGTCTGGCGCGTCGCCGGGCCGCGCGACTGGCTGTCCGCCGATACGAATGCAGCGCTGGCTGAGGCGAAATAAGAGCCAACTGAAACCGGCATCACTGGCGGTTTGCCAGCGCGGCGATCCTCTGCAGAGCTTCTGGTTCGTTTAGCAGTTCTCCAAGCGGAGCCGTTTGCCTGAGCCGCCAGTTGGGATGTTCGCTGATCGTGCCCGGCAGGTTGGGTTGCTCAGTTTCCGCCAGCAGATCCTCGACCGGCGCAATGGCCAGCAATGCCGGTGATTTGCCGACATGGAAGTCCGACGGACCATCAAATTTCACCGACATTCTGTTAAGGCGCACCGTGCGGAAAAACGTCTCAAATTGACTATTTCAAGCCGCTTGCAATCCGCTCCTGAAGGTCCGAGCCAACTCGCTTGAAGCCCAACAGTCTGGCGGCTGATCTGATAAGCTCGGGATCATCGCCTCCAGCATTGTCCTCTCGTGCAAGCCGCAATGCCTCACGAATTTCTAACATGGAGATGGCAGTGGCCTTGAGCGTTGCGCCGTTTTCGCCTGAACGATCACGAACCGGAGGATTGTTGGATTGGCCATTCCACGGTGGCCTCTACAAATTAAACGCTTAGTCCATCGCATTAAGGGAGCTTCCACAAACCCCTCCCACCCGTCAAGGATTTGCGTCAAATCTGTGCTTTTGGTGTCAATTCGGGACGTAGTCAGCCCGACCACCCCATCGTGCTAGCTCTCGGGATACACGGCGGATACACAGACCTAGGCCCATTTCCCGCTCCACCGACCAATTTGACTGAAAACCGCGTCTTTTCGCGGCCTGCAATGGTGGGCGCTGACGGGCTCGAACCGCCGACCCTCTCGGTGTAAACGAGATGCTCTACCAACTGAGCTAAGCGCCCCCGTATCCGCATAAGTGAAGCGGGGTTTGTTGGCGCGCTATTGCTGCGAAATTTCTCTACGTCAATCGGCGGATGCCACAATGGACTCTGGTCCGCAGATTCGCGATGTTGTGCCCCACGAATCAAAGCCTTGGGAGGCCGGGATACGTTTGGGTTGGAAGCTCGTTCTACCGTTCGCCCTGCTGGCCTCGCTGGCGGCGCAAGGCGATTCGCCGCCGCAGGTTACGCTTGCCACCCCCGGAAGCGCCGGATCGAACAATTCCGAATCAAGGGGGGGCAGCGGCGCAATCGAGCGCTTCACCTTGCGCTTTTCCGAAGCCATGGTGCCGCTCGGCGATCCCCGCGCGCAGGCCGCCGCGAGCAGTGACTGCCCGGTGGGCGCAGCGGGGCGATGGGTTGATCCGCAGACTTTTGTGCTCGATTTCGAGCGTGCCCTCCCTGGCGGCACATCGTGCAAGG
>CANGBE010000234.1 GCA_947451875.1 Sphingomonadaceae bacterium
AGGCAAGCTGGTTCGCGTGCTGAGCTGGTATGACAACGAGTGGGGCTTCTCGAATCGCATGCTCGATACCGCCGGAGTTATGGCGAAGTTCATCTGAGGATCTGAAAATGGCAGCATTCCGCACGCTCGATGATCTGGGTGACGTAACTGGCAAAGTTGCGCTGGTTCGCGTCGACTTCAACCTGCCGATGCAGGACGGTGCCGTAACCGACGATACGCGCGTGCGGGCTGCTGTGCCGACGATTCTGGAACTTGCCGACAAGGGCGCGAAAGTCTTGCTGCTGGCGCACTTTGGGCGCCCAAAGGGTGAGCGGGTTTCGACCCAGTCACTCTCTATGGTTGTCGCTACGGTAACTGCCGTGCTGGGCCGCGAGGTCATGTTCGTGCCGGAGATTGCCGGCGACGTAGTCAAGCAGGCCATCGGTATCCTCGGCAATGGCGGCATCGCGATTCTCGAAAACTCGCGCTTCTGGAAGGGCGAAGAGAAGAACGATCCGGAACTGGCCAAGGCTGTTGCTGCCAACGCCGGTTTTTATGTCAACGATGCCTTCTCTGCCGCGCACCGTGCCCATGTAACCACCGAAGGGCTGGCGCATCTGTTGCCCGCCTATCCCGGGCGCTCGATGCAGGCGGAGCTTGAGGCGCTGGAAAAGGCGCTCGGCAATCCGGTCCGTCCGGTGGCTGCCGTTGTTGGCGGAGCGAAGGTATCTTCAAAGCTTGATGTGCTGACCCATCTTGTCACGCAGGTCGATCATCTGATCATCGGCGGCGGTATGGCCAACACCTTCCTCGCAGCCAACGATGTCGATGTTGGCAAGTCACTTTGCGAGCATGATCTGGCGGATACCGTGCGCGGCATTCTGGCCGCGGCGGATTCGTCGGGCTGCACCGTGCACCTGCCGTATGACGTGGTCGTATCGAAGGAATTTGCTGCCAATCCGCCGAGCCTGCGCACCTGCAACGTGCATGAGGTTGCGACAGACGAAATGATCCTCGACGTTGGCCCGCAGGCTACTGAAGCTCTGGCCGACGTGCTCAAGACCTGCCGGACCCTGGTGTGGAACGGTCCGCTCGGCGCTTTTGAAACCGAGCCTTTCGACACGGCTACTGTCGCGCTGGCTCGCACAGCAGCAGCGCTGACCAAGGAAGGTTCTTTGGCCTCGGTTGCGGGCGGCGGCGATACCGTTGCGGCGCTCAACCACGCCGGTGTGGCCGGCGATTTCAGCTATGTCTCGACCGCAGGCGGTGCCTTCCTTGAATGGATGGAAGGCAAGGAGCTGCCCGGAGTGGCCGCACTGCAAATTTGAATATGGTTAGCCCCATTGCAGCGAATCGCTGCTGGGGTTAAGGGCGCGCAATTACACATACGTATGCAAGGGCAAGGACCGACATGAACACCGCCGACATGACCGCCAAGATGGCCGCTGGAAACGGCTTTATCGCCGCTCTCGACCAGTCAGGTGGATCAACGCCAAAGGCGCTGGCAGGTTATGGCATCGGCGACGACGCCTTTCGCAATGACGAGGAAATGTTCGGCCTGATCCACGAGATGCGCAGCCGCATCATCCGCTCGGCTGCCTTTACCGGCGATAAGGTGATCGGCGCGATCCTGTTTGAGCGCACCATGGACGGTTCGGTTGACGGCGTGCCAACCCCGTCGGCGCTGATCGCCAAGGGCGTCGTTCCCTTCATCAAGATCGATAAGGGTCTGGAAGACGAAGCAAATGGCGTCCAGATGATGAAGCCGATGCCCGAACTCAATGCCTTGCTGGCCAAGGCCAAAGGTTTGGGCGTCTATGGCACCAAGGAACGCTCGGTCATCAATTCGGCCAATGCAGAAGGCATCGCCGCGATTGTTGCCCAGCAGTTCGAGATCGGCCGCCAGGTTCTCAAGGCGGGCATGATGCCGATGCTTGAGCCCGAAATTAACATCAAGAGCGATACCCGCGCTGACTGCGACCAGATCATGCTCGCCGAGATACTCAAGAACCTCGACACGATGGACACGCAGGTCATGCTCAAGCTGAGCCTGCCGATTGTTCCGGGCACCTTCGATGCTCTGACCAGCCACCCCAAGGTTTTGCGAGTTGTCGCGCTTTCCGGCGGTTACAAGCGCCCCGAAGCCTGCGTCGAGCTGTCGAAGAACAAGGGCATCATCGCTAGCTTCAGCCGTGCGCTACTGGAAGACCTGCGCTTCCAGATGAGCGATGCCGAATTCGACGCCGCACTCGGCGCAGCGATTGCCGATATTTTCAAGGGATCGACACAAAAGGTCGCTGCCTAAATGTTCCAATAGCGAGTTGGAGAGGAGGTCGCCGGGCGGGGAAACCTGACCCGGCGACTGACCGTTTGGGGGACTCGGCAAAAGCACTTCCCTCGGCTAGAGCGCCCACATGTCCAAAGAACCGCGTGATCGCATTCCTACCCAGCTCTATCTGATTTCGCCGCTCGAAGTCGGCGGGGACTTTCCCGATCGGCTGATCCGTGCGCTTGATGCGGGGCCGGTCGCGGCGTTCCAGTTCCGCGTGAAAGGCATGGATGATCATGCTGCCGCGCGCCTCGCCGAACCGCTCCAGCGCATCTGCGCAGAGCGTGACGTAGCCTTTATCGTCAATGATTCGATCAGCCTAGCCAAGCGGCTTGGAGCGGACGGAGTGCATTTGGGCCAAGACGATGGCGATGTGGCCGAAGCGCGGCAGGAACTTGGCCGCGAGGCACAGATCGGTGTCACATGTCATGACAGCCGCGATATGGCCATGCAGGCCGGTGAGGACGGGGCGGACTATGTCGCCTTCGGCGCCTTCCACCCCACCACCACCAAAGAGGCGAAGCATCAGGCCGATCCCGAGATCCTTAAATGGTGGCAGACCTTCTTTGAACTTCCTTGCGTTGCAATCGGCGGGATCACGTCGGAAAAATGCAAGGCACTGGCTGAAGCTGGGGCAGATTTTGTCGCGGTGTGCGGTGCTGTGTGGAACGGCGATGAAGTGGAAGCCGTGAAGGCTTTCACTAAATCACTGGCCTAATTCCGCCGACTAGTGATCGTTGTTTGCGTGCTGCAATACGCAGCGC
>CANGBE010000235.1 GCA_947451875.1 Sphingomonadaceae bacterium
AAGCTATCACACATCGGCAATTTCCGTGCTATCGCCCCCATTATGCACGCCCCGGTTGGCCCGATAGATCCTGAACTCCTGCTGCTGGCCTATCGCAGCGGGATCTTTCCGATGGCCGACGCCCGCGATGATCCAGAGGTGTTCTGGGTTGAGCCCCGACGGCGAGCGGTTCTGCCGCTGGACAAATTTCACCTATCACATTCGCTGGCCAAAACCCTGCGGCGCGAAAAGTTCGAGGTGACCTGCAACGCTGCCTTTGGCGAAGTGCTGCGCGCCTGCGCCGAGCCAAGGCGCAGCGAGAGCAAGGATGCGGACGGCGGCGGCACCTGGATCAGCAACCGGATCGAGGCGAGCTATGCCCGAATGCACAAGCTCGGCTTCGCCCACTCAATCGAGTGTTGGCATGAAGGCAAGCTGGTCGGCGGACTTTACGGCGTTGGCTTTGACGCCGTGTTCTGCGGCGAATCCATGTTCAGCCGGATGACCGATGCGTCAAAGGTCGCGCTGGCCTGGCTGGTGGCGGCACTGCGCATAGGCGAAACGCAGTTGCTCGATTGCCAGTTCATCACCCCGCACCTCGCCTCGATGGGTGCGGTGGAGATCACCCAAGCGCGCTACCTCAAACTGCTGAAGGTGGCTCAGCGCCCGCTTGGCGATGGGCTGGGCTTGGCAACGGGTTTGGCGGACGGCTTGGCTGAGGGCGAAGCAGTAGGCGAAGCTGCGGGCGCAGGCGAAGGGCCCGGGGTCGCGCTGGCACTGCCCGATGGCTTCGGCGCGCTGCTGGCAGCAGCGACCGGATCTTCTTCCTCGCCGGGAAACTTCATCGCGCAGTCTTTGACCCAGACATCATAGATCGGATGCTCGACCACGTTGAGTGATGGTGAATTCTTGAACAGCCAGCCGGAAAACACCTTGTTCCAGACAAACGGCTTGGCTGCGCTGGCACGCTCTTCAACGAAGACCTGGACGAAAGCGCCAACTTCAGGCGGCTGCTCCCACGGGGCAGTTTTTTCGCAAGTACCCAGCTTCACAAAGACATTGCCCACCCGCCGTGATTCGCCGCTTTTAAGCACGATATCCTGTTCGATATTGTTGCGCTTGTTGAGCAGGCCGAGCGTGGCCACGCGGTCTTTCACCGGGGTGCCGAACTGGTTTTCCACTACCGGGCCGCCGTTGATGTTGGATGCCAGCGCCTGCGGCACTTCGGTTGCCTGCGCTTCGGTAACGTCTTCAGACTGGCGTTTGCAGCCGGCCAGTGCGAGCGCCGAAACCGCAGCAAGGGCCAGCGCCCGACGCATCATTCAGGCTTCCGTCGACGTTATCAGCTTGTCGCCCTCCGGCGACCAGGATTCATAATCACCGGTTGCCGCAGCGCGGTGACCGCCCTTTTCCAGCGCACCCTGCGGGCGATAGGCCGCAACGGTGCCGGTCGCATTGGGGGTGTAGTCCACTTCCCAGATGCGCGCAGGCGGTAGGTGGCTTTCAGGCACACCATCGTAGGAGTTATGCAGCCAGCCGTGCCATTCCGCTGGAACCCGACTGGCATCATTGGCACCATTGTAGATCACCCGGCGCACTTCGGTGCCGTCTGTGCGGCGCTTCTTCGCCCGGTAATAGCGATTACCCTGCGCATCGGTGCCGACGTGTTCGCCGGTCATGGCATTATCGAACAGCGTGCCAATGGTTGCGCCGTTCCACCAGGTGAATAATTTGCCGAGGATTCCCATGCCAAGTCGCCTAGCGGAATTGGGGGGGCGTCGGCAAGAGGGGATGGCACCCGGGCACGGCCATTTGCACTTTCGACGAACGGCCTACCAGCTGACCAGATCGCCCTTGCCAATCCCGAGCTGCGCCGCCCTGCCGCCGTTCAGCTCAAGCACGCCGGCAGCGCGGCCTTCGGAATAGAGGGGGGTTTCGGAGTAGGGCACGGCATTGGCGGCGACGTTCAGGATGCGGTGATCGGCACCGATATAAATGATGTCGAGCGGGATTACCGTGTTCTTCATCCAGAACGAAGCATAGCGCGGCGGGTTCATGGGGAAGATCATGCCTTCGTCCGCCCCCATGGAGGTGCGGAACATCAGGCCCTTTTCCTGTTCGCCTTCACTGCGGGCAACTTCCACCTGAACGGTGTACTTCTTCCCGGCGTGCGTCACGGTAAGCGGCACGACCGGCAGACCTGATACGGCATGGCGCGGCGCATCCTCGATGGCCGTCGGAGCACTCTGAGCGCCCTGTGATTTACCGGGGGAGCAGGCGGCCAGCACCGCCGCAAGGACCGAAGTAAGCACCGATGCACGCATCTTATTCGTCTCCTGCAGCCCATTGTTCGGCTGCTTCAATGCTGGACGAATTGACCAATTCGCGCGCCATGTCCAGCCGGTGCCCGGCACGAAGCATGGCACTAAGCTGCTTTTCACGCACCGCGCGATCCTGATCTGCCTTCCCAAATGGGCCGAAGCGGCGTTTGCGGGCGAGAGCAAGCGCCGCACCGCGCAACTCGGCCTCGCCCGCTGCAACAGCATCGCGGACCTCTTCAGTAATGCCTGCTGCCCCCAGCGTCTGGTCTATCCGCCGCTTGCCATAGCCACGGCGCAACAGGCTGCCGGTCTTGCTGCGAGCATAGACCTCATCATCGACATAGCCCGCCGCCACGAACCGCTCGACAATGGCAGAAACCGGCGCGGAAACCGGCGCATGGCCCTCACCTTCCCAGCCCCGCTCGCGGATCTTGCGCAGGAGATAATGCTCCAGCTTGGCGGCACTTGTGGCAAAGCGCGCAACATAGCGCAGCGCCATATCGTTCAGCGCCGTGGGCGTGAGCGGCTTGGGCGCGCGATCTTGACGGGGGTTTTGCCTCATTTGGCCATAATCGTGCCACAGTCTCGCCCGATTGGGGAGACCCGCTTGCATTTTAGGGGAATTGCAACCATGCGCGGCTCCATTCAGGCGCTGTTTGACAGGGTTCTGGCCAAGGTTCTCGAATGCAAAAGAAACAAACAACAAACGGGTTTATGCTGATGAACGACACCGTGCTGGTGCC
>CANGBE010000236.1 GCA_947451875.1 Sphingomonadaceae bacterium
CACAATATCGATTTCGTTTCCGCCATCATGCAGCACCCGCGCTTCCGCTCAGGCGAGCTGACCACCGGCTTCATCGCCGAGGAATATCCGGACGGCTTCAACGGCGCGGCCACATCGGACGAAACCAAGGCGAACATCGCTGCCGTCGCCGGTTTCATCGCCACCGCCCGCGCAGATCGTGCGCGGCAGGTTGATGGCCAGTTGGCCGATCCGCTCGATGCGCCTGCCGAATGGTCGGTCAAGATCGGCGACCGCCGTTTTGAGGTGAGCCTTGTCGGCGAAGACATCACGGTTGACGATGCCCCCGTTGACCTCGTGATGGAATACACCCCCTGCGACCGTCTGGTAGAGGCCGAGGTGAACGGCGAAGTGCTGGGTATCAAGATCGAGCCCACCCGCAACGGCCTGAAAATGACCACGCGCGGGGCGATCCATCTTGTCGAAATCCTGCCCTCGCGTCTGGCCCGCCTGACGCAGCACATGATCGAAAAGGTGCCGCCAGATCTCTCGCGGTTCCTGATCTGCCCGATGCCGGGTCTGCTGGTGTCGCTAAACGTCAAGGAAGGCGACAAGGTCGAGGCCGGACAGCCGCTCGCGGTGGTGGAGGCAATGAAGATGGAAAACATCCTCCGCGCCGAGAAGTCTGCCACGGTGAAGAAGGTCAACGCCGCTGCGGGTGAGAGCCTTGCGGTGGATGCGGTGATCCTCGAGCTGGAATGAGCTTTGCCGATCTGATCGCCGGGGCCGAGAGCCGCGAGGATGGTTTGGCCCTCGCTGTGCCGGAGACGTGGCTGCAGGGCCGCACGGCCTATGGCGGGTTTTCTGCTGCCGTGGCGCTTTCGGCTGCAATGAAAGTGTGCGGCGAAGGATTGCCGCCTTTGCGCTCTGCCGTGGTGAGCTTTGTCGGGCCTGCCTATGGCACGCTGGAAGCGCGGGCCCGGGTGCTGCGGCGAGGCAAGAACGCGACGTGGGTCGGTGCTGAACTCACACGCGAGGGCGAGGTGACGGCGACTGCAACCTTCGTGTTCATGGGGCCAGTTGCAAGCGCGCTGCACCTCAATGATTGCCCAGCGCCAGCAGGGTTCAACCTGCCGGAAGACGGCGGGAACTATAGATCGCATCCGCTGATGCCGGTGTTCCTGCGCGAGAATTTCGAGGCGCGCTTCGCCGTTCCCAAATCGGCTGAAAAGGTGCCTGACCTCTGCTGGTGGGTACGCCTGAAGGACCGCGCTGGCCTTGATCCGATGAGCGAAGTCCTGCTGATCGGTGATGCCTTGCCGCCCGGTGTGTTGCCTTTGCTGGGGGCAGGGGTGCCGGTCAGTTCAATGACATGGCAGGTCAATCTGCTCACCGCCCGGACGGTCACCCGTGATGGCTGGTTTATGCTGCGATCGCGCGGTGACTATGCCGAAGCCGGCTGTTCCAGCCAGACCATGGCGATCTGGAATGCTGATGGTGCGCCAGTTGCTTCGGGAATGCAGTCTATCGCCGTATTTGGCTAATCAGCCGCGCAGTTCCGCGTCTAGGAACGCCGCCACGTCATCCAGCGCCACGTCTTTGGCCAAAAACGCCTGACCAATCCCGCGCAGCAACAGGAAGGGCAGGGTGCCTGCATCCATCTTCTTGTCATGCAACATATGCGCGACGAGCGCCTTGCCATCGCAGTTTAGTCCCAGCGCGGATACTTCGTGCGGCATTCCTGCATGGGCAAAGTGCGCGGAAATACGCGCTGCGTTCGCTCCATCCATCAAACCGCGCCGCACCGAATAGCGCGCTGCGAGCACCATTCCGAGAGCTACGCCTTCGCCATGGAGCAGGCGGTCCGAGAAACCGGTTTGCGCTTCGAGTGCATGGCCGAATGTATGCCCGAGGTTTAGCAAGGCCCGCACACCAGTGGTTTCGTGCTCATCCTCAGCGACAATCCGCGCCTTGGCTTCGATCGAGCGAGCGATAGCGAATTCGCGTGCCGCGGCGTCGCCAGCCAGCAATTCTGCGCCGTGGGCTTCGCACCAGACGAAGAATTCGGCATCACCAAGCAGGCCGTACTTCACCACCTCGGCATAACCAGCAGCGACTTCGCGGCGGGGCAGAGTGTCTAGCGCCTCGGGGTCGGCCAGAACCAGCGATGGCTGGTGGAAGGAACCGACAAGGTTCTTTCCCGCCGCCGTATTGATCGCCGTCTTGCCGCCAACGCTCGAGTCGACCTGCGCCAGCAGGGTGGTGGGAAGCTGAATGAACTTGCAGCCTCGCTTTAAGATCGCGGCGGCAAAACCGGTCAAATCACCAATCACACCGCCGCCGAGCGCCAGAATATGATCGCCGCGATCTACTTCCTCTGCCAGCAGCCAATCGACCGTCGCGGTTAGTTCCTGCCAGCTTTTGGACTGCTCGCCGGGCGGAAGGATGCGCCAGATGGCCTGCTTGCCCGCCGCACTGAGCGAGGCTTCTACCTTGGCACCCCATGCGGCATGGACATTGGCGTCGGTAATGATCGGTACCCGCACCTTGCGCAGCCGCTCACCGCATTCCTCGGCCACGCGAGAGAGCAGGCCTCGGGCAACGCGGACCTCATAGGGCCTGCTGGCGATGGCCACCGGGATTACAGCCATACCAAAATTTCCTTGATGATCTGCGCAACGGTTACGCTGTGCGGGGCGTTGCCGCTGATGACCTTGATCGCTGCTTGCGAATAAAATTGTTCACGCTCAGCGCGCAGTCGGCCCAGAATTTCCTTGGGATCGCCTTGCTTGAGCAGCGGGCGATTGTCTTTGCGGCTCGTCCGCTCGACCAGCGTATCAACATCCGAATCAAGCCAAACCGAGATTGCCCGATCCAGGATAAGTTTGCGCGTCGAATCGTTACAAAAAGCACCGCCGCCGGTGGCAATGATCTTGGGCTTGTTACCGACGTCTCCGATCAAACGGGCGATTACGCGCCGCTCTCCATCGCGGAATTCAGCTTCGCCATGCTGTTCGAACATTTCTGGAATGGTCATCTTGGCGGCTTCCTCAATCGCTTCATCAGCATCGACGAAAGCCAG
>CANGBE010000237.1 GCA_947451875.1 Sphingomonadaceae bacterium
CAGCCGGAACGCTGACCGAGGAAGCCCTGCTCGAACCGCGCCGCGCCAATGTGCTGGCGGCAGTGTGCGACGTGCGAGGTACGGTGGGCATTGCCACCTGCGACATTTCGACTGGCCGGATGGAGATGGAGGAGTGCCCGCCCGATCAAGCCAGTGCAGCTCTCGCCCGTATCGGCGCGAGCGAACTTGTCGTTCCCGATGGATGGGAGCTTGCTCCTGACGATGCGATTCCCCGGCCTTCCCGCGATTTCTCCAGTGACGGCGGCGAGGTGCGGCTGAAGGCGGTGCATAGCGTCGCAACGCTCGATGGCTTTGGCCAGTTCAGTCGCGCGATGCTGGCTGCGGCAGGCGGATTGATCGCCTATCTCGACCACGCTGGTCGCGGAAAGTTGCCACTGTTGCTGCCGCCGGTGATGCGTTCTGGCGAGGCGCATCTGGCGATGGACGAGGCGACGCGGGCCAGCCTTGAAGTGCTCGAATCGAGTCAGGGCGGGCGGCGCGGCAGCTTGATCGATGCGGTTGACCGCTGCGTTACCGGCGCAGGTTCCCGCCAGTTGGCCGAAGACTTGTCGGCTCCGCTCACCGATGTGGCGCAGATCGAGGCGCGGCTGGAACTGGTGCAGTGGCTGCACGATGATCCATTGCTGCGTGAAGACCTGCGGGCCGTCCTCCGCGCACTGCCCGATGTCGGGCGGGCGCTCGGCCGGGTGGTCGCCGGGCGCGGTAGCCCGCGCGATCTCGGACAATTACGAGATGGATTGGGCGAAGCGGCGCGGCTGCGCGATCATCTACTTAGGCGGGCGGATAGCCCTGCCTTGCTGGAAGCTTTGCTGCCCCTGCTGGGTGGCCACGGCGCGCTGGTCGATCATTATTGCCGCGCGCTGGTTCCCGCTCCGCCGACTGAGCGCAGCCAGGGCGGATTCATCGCCGAAGGCTATGACCATGCGCTCGATGCCCTGCGTGCAACAGCGAGCCATTCGCGCCGCGCCATCGCTGCGCTGGAGGCGAAGTATCGTGATGAAACCGGGGTTCCGGCGCTCAAGATCCGGCACAATGGCGTGCTGGGCTATTTCATCGAGGTTCCAGCCAAGCACGCCGACCGCTTGATGGCCCCGGAGTCCGGCTTTACCCATCGTCAGACGATGGCGGGGGCGGTGCGGTTCAATGCGCTGGCGCTGCATGAGGAAGCCAGCCGGATCGGTGAAGCGGGCGGCCACTCGCTCGCCGCCGAGGAAGCTCATTTCGAGGAACTGGTCGGCGAGGCGGTGCAAAGCGCTTCGCAGATCGCGCGCACTGCCGCCGCGCTCGCCCGGATCGATGTGGCTGCAGGTCAAGCCGAGCGCGCTGCCGAAGGTTTCTGGTGCCGTCCGCAAATCGGAGCCGAACCAAGCTTGAAAATCACCGCCGGCCGTCACCCGGTGGTTGAGGCAGCGCTGGCGGCCAAGGGTGAACGCTTCGTCGCCAATGATTGCGCGCTAGCGCCTGATGACCGGCTGTGGCTGGTCGGCGGGCCGAACATGGGCGGTAAGTCTACCTTCCTGCGGCAGAATGCGCTGATTGTTCTGCTGGCGCAAGCGGGCGGATTTGTGCCTGCTGAATCGGCGCAGATTGGCCTGGTCGACCGCCTGTTCAGCCGGGTTGGTGCGTCGGACAACCTTGCGCGCGGCCGCTCGACTTTCATGGTCGAAATGGTGGAGACCGCCGCTATCCTCTCTCAGGCCACCGACCGCTCGATGGTTGTGCTCGACGAGGTCGGGCGGGGGACTTCGACTTACGACGGGCTGGCGCTGGCATGGGCAGTGGCCGAGGCCGTCCATTCGGTAAACCGCTGCCGCTGCCTCTTTGCCACACATTACCACGAACTGGCGCGCCTCGCCGAGACCTGCGAAACACTGTCGCTCCACCACGTCCGCGCACGCGAGTGGAAGGGCGATCTGGTGCTGCTGCATGAACTGGCCGAGGGCCCGGCGGATCGCTCCTATGGCCTTGCTGTCGCCAAACTGGCGGGCGTTCCCGCGCCGGTTGTCGCCCGCGCCAAGGCGGTGCTCGACAAGCTGGAAAAAGGCCGCGCCGAAACCGGCGGGTTGGCTGCGGGATTAGGTGACTTGCCGCTGTTCGCTGCGGCCGCTCTCGCTGAACCGGCGCCGCCCAGCGCAGCAGAGGCGCTGCGCCAGCGAATTGATGCGCTCGAAGTCGACGCGCTCACGCCGCGTGAGGCGCTCGATCTGCTCTACGAATTGAAGCGCGAGGCGGGAACCGAAGGTTAACCCTTGAGTCTCATAATATCGCCCATGTTCGGACCGCGCATCACAACTGTATTCCAAAGCCGCTGGAAAGCGCTGTTCTGGTCGGCTGGCATCTTGCTTACCGCCTATTGCTCAGTGCCCTCAGCCGATGAGGACGCGGCCAAGCCCAAGGCGGAAAAGCACGTCAATCCATGGGCTAAGGTTAAGCCCTAATCAGCGGATCGGCAGTGGCGCTTCACCCGAATAGTCGTAGAAACCTTTGCCAGTCTTGCGGCCATACCAGCCGGCTTCAACCAGCTTCACCAGCATCGGTGCGGGGCGATACTTGGGATCGCCGGTGGTATCGAGAAACACCTTCAGGATTTCTAGGCAGGTATCCAGACCGACGAAATCGGCCAGTTCCAGCGGCCCCATCGGGTGGTTGAGACCCAGCTTACAGCCCTTGTCGATATCGGCGATCGAACCGACGCCCGAGCCTGCGACAAAGGCCGCTTCATTAATTAGCGGCAGCAGCACACGGTTGACTACGAAGCCGGGTTCGTCGCCTGCCAGCACCACTTCCTTGCCGATGGACTCGGCGAAAGCGCGGGTGCGGGCGATGGTGTCGGCGCTTGAGGCGATGCCGGGGATCACTTCGATCAACTGCATCACCGGCACCGGATTGAAGAAGTGCAGCCCGATGAAGCGCGTCGGATCGGGTGAGCTTGTCGCCATGCGGGTGATCGGGATCGAGCTGGTGTTCGATGCCAGAATCGCATCGGGGCTGAGCACTTTACCCACCGCTTCAAAAATC
>CANGBE010000238.1 GCA_947451875.1 Sphingomonadaceae bacterium
AGAATGCGCTCCATGAGCACACTTACACGCGCTGATCTGACTGATGCGCTTAATCGCAAAATGGGTCTGTCACGCGCTGAATCGTTGACTTTGGTCGAATCGATTCTTGACCGGATGAGCGATGCGCTCGCCGGTGGGGCGAATGTCAAGATTTCCGGCTTCGGCACATTCTTGCTGCGCGACAAGGCGCAGCGCGTTGGTCGCAATCCGAAGACTGGTGTCGAAGTTCCAATCACGCCGCGCCGGGTGATGACTTTCCGGGCAAGCCAGTTGCTCAAGGACCGTGTCGCCAAAGGATGAGTGCATCGGAAGGCCCCCTTTTTACTGATCGAAAAGATCCGGGGGCCTTGCGCACCATCGGCGAAGTTGCCGATGCGCTAGGCATCAAACAGCACGTTTTGCGCTATTGGGAAGAGCAGTTTCCCACGCTCAAACCGCTCAAGCGCAGTGGTGGGCGACGCTATTACCGCAGCGAAGACGTCGCCATGGTCGAAACTATCGACCGGCTTGTGCACCGCGAAGGCTATACGCTGAAGGGAGCCAAGGCTGTTCTTTCGGGCAAGGGCGGGGCCGCTGGGCCGGTTGCCGCAGCTTTTGTGCAGACGGCGCATGCCGTGGCTGGGGTTTCGTTGGAGCAACTGTTGGCGATCCGAAACAAGCTTGCGGCTGCGTTGGACGTTTAAGCATTCCCGCCCCGCCGATCAGTAACTGCGCACCTTGACCCTGGCAATTCCCTCTCCCTAATCTCGCCTTACAAGCCGGGGTCGACGGCAGGGATGGGAAGTGAAGAACGCCATGCAAAGTGCGAATAATGGTGCGCTGTGCGAATGGCGTAAGTTTGGTCTGCTGCCTGTTGCCGCTGCGCTGGGCTACGCTTCTTGCGTGATCCATATCTATGGTCTGGGCGTCTATATCGAGCCCATTGCCAAGGATTTCGGCTGGAGCCGCGCAGCGATGACGGTCGGAATGACGCTCTCCACAGTGATTCAGGCGCTCTGCGCTATCCCGATCGGTCTTGCAGTTGATCGCTTCGGACCTCGGCCGCTGGCGCTCTTCGGGGTGATCCTGACTTGCGCGGCCTTCGCCAATATCTCCACCGCGACTGGAAGCGATGGTAATTGGTATCTGCTGTGGATTCTGATGTCGCTGTGTTCGCTGCCGATTCAGGCGACGATCTGGACCAGCGCCGTCGCCTCGCGCTTTACCGCTTCGCGCGGGCTGGCGCTGGCGGTTGCCCTTTGCGGTGCATCGGTGGCGCTGATCGTGTTTCCGTGGCTCGGGGCCGAGTTGATCCAGAGCTACGGCTGGCGACAAGCCATGCGGATCGAGGCTTTGATCTGGGTCTGTGTGGCTTGGCCCATCGTGTTCTTCTTGTTCCGCGGCGCACAGGACCGGCAGAAGGGGGAGCCCAAAGCTGCCAACGTCTTCAGTGCGGCGCTGACTGGTGTGGACCTGAAATACGGTTTGAAATCGAGCATTTTCTGGCGTTTGTTCCTCGTGGCACTGCTGTTCACTTTCGGCACTATCGGCCTAAACGTCCATTTCCCCCTTGTACTAAAGGGCTATGGCTTCAGTCCGGTTGCTGCGGCTGGTCTGGCATCGCTGATAGGCTGGTTCTCGATCCCCGGGCGGTTGTTGACAGGCATGATGCTGGACCGGTTTCGCGCATCGCTGGTTGGCGCGGCGGCCTTTTTGCTGCCCGCCATTGCCGCCGCAATACTACTCTATGGTGGTGGCTCCATGCTGAGTATTGGCCTTGCTGCAGCGATGATTGGATTTACGCTGGGCGCAGAGGTTGATGTTCTGGTGTTTCTCACCAGCCGCTATTTTGGCCTGAAGAGTTTCGGCGCACTTTACGGTGGCATTCTTGCGGCGCTATCTATCGGCACTGCTTTTGGCCCGCTGTTTGCAGCCCGCGTGTTTGATCTGTCAGGCAATTATAACACGTTCCTAGCAGCCACGGCGGTAATGATGGTGCTGAGCAGCCTGGCGCTCGCCAGTCTGCCAAGGCCGCAGCCGGAACTGTATGAAGGACCAGCCAGTGTTTGAATTTGAGGAACTTGCGCGCGGGTTCTACCTCGAAGGCCTGCTGGTCGATGACGATGATATCTGGTTCACCGATGTCGTCACCGGCGGTGTCCGCAATTTGACGACCGGGCAGGTCGTGCTGCCCGAACGGACGATGATCGGCGGTCTGCTGATGAATGTCGATGGCAGTCTTCTAGTTGCAGGTGAGGGCGGGATTGAATGGGTCAATCCAAAGACCGGCGCCCAAGGCGTGCTGGTTTCAGGGATCGACGGCGCCAATGAAATGCGGAGTGACGGGGAAGGGGGCATGGTGTTTGGCACCATTGACCTGCCGGGCATCCTGAAGGGCCGCAAACCCGGGCCGAGCTCGATATTCCGGTTGAGCGTCGATGGTACGATGACGGTGCTCAAGGAGGGGCTGGCCTTCGCCAACGGACTGTCGCTCAGCCCGGATGGGTCGGAACTCTATTTCAACGAAAGCTTCGCCGCTTCACGTCGCTTCCCCGTCCGTCCGAATTTTACGCTCGGTGAAATCGCAACTCTGCGCGACATGTACGATTGCGATGGCATGACGCTCGATGCCGAGGGCAGGGTGTGGATCTGCGGCTTTTCCAGCGACCATGTGTTGGGCATTGATCCCGCAGGCGGAGAAACGCTGCGTATCGATCTGCCCGGTCCAGCCTGCACCAATCTGCGCTTCGGCGGGGCGGATATGCGGGACTTGTTTGTTACCGTGGTGGACCCAGCAAGCGCACAGAAGCTCGCCGAGGGGGTGCCGCTTACGGAAATGAATTCGGTGCTTTACAGGACTCGGTCGCCGGTCATCGGCGCGCCGATTGCCCGAACAGAATTTGATCTGGGCTGATCGGAAAAAAGGCGGCGGCTGGATTGCCCCCAAGCCGCCGCCTTCTCCCGCTGTTGCGCTTAGAACTTCACTCGAACATCAACCATCGCCGAGCGCGGCGGCAGGAAGTTGATCTGGTCAAGCTGGCCATAGCCGTTCTGGTAG
>CANGBE010000239.1 GCA_947451875.1 Sphingomonadaceae bacterium
CACCTCGATGCGCGCCGGGCCCATGATCCGCAAGGGCGCGATGAAGGCTAGCGGTTGGATCGATGCCTATGAAAAACGCAACGTCGCTATCGGCCTGAAGTACGGCCTTTCGGGTCGCGCCCAGATTGGCAAGGGCATGTGGGCCGCGCCAGACCGGATGGCGGCGATGGTCGCCGAAAAGACCGTTCACCCCAAAGCTGGAGCCAACACCGCCTGGGTGCCTTCACCAACCGCAGCGACGCTACATGCGATGCACTATAACCACATCGATGTTTTCGCGGTGCAGAAAGAGCTAGCCAATCAGCCAATCCCACCGCTCGAGGCCCTGCTGACGGTGCCTTTGGCGCTCGGCACCAACTTCTCCGAGGAGGAAGTGCGCGAGGAACTGGACAACAACGCGCAAGGGCTGCTCGGCTATGTTGTACGCTGGATCGATCAGGGCGTTGGCTGCTCCAAGGTGCCCGATTTCAATGATATAGGCCTGATGGAAGACCGCGCAACTTTGCGAATTTCCAGCCAACATATGGCGAACTGGCTGCTGCATGGCGTTGCAACCAAGGAGCAGGTGATCGATTCTCTACAGCGTATGGCTGTCAAGGTTGATGCGCAAAACGCCGCTGACCCGCTCTATGAGCCGATGGCGAGGAACTGGGGCAGTTCGATGGCGTTTCAGGCTGCGCTCGATCTGGTGTTCAAGGGCGTAGAACAGCCGAGCGGCTATACCGAACCCTTGCTACATGCCTGGAGGCGCAAGCAGAAGGCGGCAAACAGCTAAGTATCCGCTTAACCACGCTCTAATGCCTTATGGTATAAGGCGTCTAGATGGGAAGTGACAAACCTCGGTTAGAAGATCGCAGTCAGGCGATCCTTCAGGCACGCTTGCGTGGCGGCGGAGCGGAGCGGGGAGCCTGCTTGCTCGATCTTTCGAGCCGAGGGTTTATGGCTTTGGCTGATCCAGCCCCACCGCGTGGGACCTATGTCGAACTGCTCGTGGGCAGGCATTCACTGGTTGGTCAGGTGCAATGGTCGGAAGAGCGGCGCTTTGGCGTAAAGTTGCGAGAGCGGATTGATTCTCTGGCTGTACTGGGGAATGAAGCCGGACCTACCGCACTGAAGGTGGCTAGGGTCGCGAGGAATAAGCCCTCGATCCAAGCAAGACTAGCCTTTTCACAGCATTTCGCGCGGGGCTTCACCTACGGTATTCTTGCTGCGTTGGCTGTGGTCATGGCGACGACAATGGCATCAGCGGTGACTACCACCAGTCTGGCCCCGCTGGCCAAAGTTACTGGAGTTCTGGCTGGTCAATGACTGGCTTGCTTTGGCCTGTTAGGATCCGGGCAATGTCGACGAATTCCGCTACACTGAGCGTTTCTGCGCGCCTTTGGGCATCAATGCCCAGAGCGTTGAGGGCATCAAGCGCTCCGGGCAATCCCTTCAGGCTTTGCCGCAGCATCTTGCGGCGCTGGCCGAAGGCGGCTTCGGTGAGCCGCTCGAGAACCTTTGCCGATAGGCCACTCGGCATGGCGCATGGGGTGACATGAATAATAGCACTCATCACCTTGGGCGGCGGTGTGAAAGCGCTGCGGTGGACCTTCATCGCTAACGAAGTCTCGCTGCGCCACTGTGACAGCACGGCCAGCCGACCGAAAGCGGATGGAACGGCAGGGGTGGCAATAATGCGCTGGGCGACCTCTTGCTGAAACATAAGCGTGAGAGACTGCCATTGGGGAGGCCACTTCTCTCCTCCAAGCCAACCGGTAAACAGAGCGGTTCCGACGTTGTAAGGCAGGTTGGCGACGATGTGGAACGGACCTTCGATGCTGTGCGGAACCTTTGTCGCGTCACCTTCGATCACCCGCAACTGATCTGGAAACGCGTCGGCGAGTTCGGCGAGGGCTGGAAGGCAGCGCCGATCCATTTCGATAGCGGTTACCTTTGCACCGGCTCTGAGCAGCGCGCGGGTTAAGCCGCCGGGGCCGGGGCCAACTTCAAGCACTTCTGCATCTTTGAGCTTGCCCGGGATCGCTGCGATCCGGTCGAGCAGTTGCTCATCAAGCAGGAAGTTCTGCCCCAACGCCTTTGAGGCCTGCAATCCATGCCGTGCGATGACTTCGCGTAGGGGTGGGAGGTTCATGAAGCGGCCCGTCGCAAAGCGCATTCCCCGGCCATCCGGATCGCGGCGATCATGGCTCCGGGGTTGGCAATGTTCTTGCCCGCGATGCCAAATGCCGTCCCATGATCGGGCGAAGTGCGGATGATCGGCAAACCAAGTGTAACATTGACGCCTTGGTCAAAATCGAGCGTCTTTATCGGGATCAGAGCTTGATCATGATACATGCACAGTGCGACATCGAAAGTGCTGCGAGTGTGCGGCGCGAATAGAGCATCGGCTGGATAAGGGCCACTGGCATTGATGCCTTCTGACCGTAGAGCTGCGATTGCCGGAGCGACAATCCGTATATCCTCATCGCCGAACAGCCCGTCTTCGCCGGCGTGAGGGTTAAGCGCAGCGATTGCGATGCACGGGCTCAATATGCCGAAATCTTGCGCGAGTGCTCGGGCAACTGTGCGGGTCTTGAGAACGATAAGATTGTGCGTCACCAGCTTCGGCACATCGGCCAGGGCAACGTGAACAGTCAGTGGAACCGTTCTGAGGCTCGGACCCGCGAGCATCATCACCGCATCGCTGCCGAGAACGCCGCAGTATTCGGCGATGAATTCGGTTTGTCCGGGGTGCGTAAAACCAACCTGCGCCAAACGCGACTTTGCAATCGGCCCGGTGACCAGCGCTGAAGCCAGGCCTTGCGAAACAAGTCGCGCAGCGTCTTTTAGCGATGAGAAGGCCAATTTCGCTCCGGCTTCATCTGGTTGGCCCGGATAATAGCCGTGCTCATCAGCGCCGATAACCGGAAGCGCAGTCCTAAAGCATTGCTCCGCTTCTGAAACATCCTGGATGACCTCAACCGGTACGTCCAGTCCGCGACTTTTTGCGGCAGCAGTCAGTGACCTGGCCCCACCAA
>CANGBE010000240.1 GCA_947451875.1 Sphingomonadaceae bacterium
GGGGCATTGAAGCCAGTGCCTCATATGAAAATGGCCCGATCGAAGCCTATATCAACGTCGCGCGCGGCGATCAGAAAGCCAAGCAGATTAATTCGAACCAGTTCTTCTTCGATGCAGGCGAACTTGCCTATATCGCGCAGAACTACATCTACACCGACCACTCGCAGAAATGGACCGTATCGAGCGGCGCCAGTCTGAAAATTCACAATGGTCTCGGTGAACTTCAACCGAGCATCGAAGCAATCTACGGTTCGGGACTGCGGACGGGCGATCCTGCGGGCATCATTCCCAATGGTGGAACCGAACAGCCCTATGTCCAGGTTAACTTTGGCATTGGACAGACCATCGGCAGCGAAAAGGAACAAGCGCTGACTTTGCGGATCGATGTGACCAATCTGTTCGACAAGACCTACCTCGTCCGTGACGGTTCAGGAATCGGCGCTGGACAGCCACAATACGGGCCGCGCCGCGCGGTGTTTTTCGGCATCCGCAAGGCATTCTGAGCCACTTGAACTTCTGTTCACACTACCCATTTCTGTCATATCCCAGCGTCAACACCCCGCTGCGGCTGGAACTACCAATGATTGAAGTCCGTCCCTTCTCCAGCCTTGGTCATGCAGACCACGGCTGGCTTGATGCACGTCACCATTTCAGCTTTGGCTCCCATTACGATCCTAACCGCATGGGCTGGGGATCTATCCGGGTTTGGAATGACGATACAATCGCTGCGCACACTGGCTTTGCGCCGCATCCCCACAATGACATGGAAATCGTCACTTTTATCCGCAGCGGCGCTATCAGCCATGAAGACAGTGTTGGAAACAAAGGCCGAACAAAGGCCGGTGATGTTCAGGTCATGAGTGCCGGCACGGGAATTGTCCATGCCGAATATAATCACGAGGACGAACCAACCACGTTGTTCCAGATTTGGATCTTGCCAGATGCCAAGGGCGAAAAGCCGAGCTGGGGCCAGCGCGAGTTCCCGCGCGGAGATCGTTCGGGTCGATGGATCGTGCTCGCCAGCGGATCGCCTGATGCTGACGATGCGCTGCCAATACGCGCTGATGCCAAGGTATTAGCGGCGACTCTAATGGCCGGTAGCAAGATCAGCCATGACGTGCTGACAGACCGCCACCAATACCTTGTCGCGCCGGTGGGCAGGATAAAAGTTAACGGGCTGCTTGTCGAAGCTCGAGATGGTGTGGCGATTACCGGTGAAACACAGATCGTGGTTGAAGCAATCGACGATTGCGAACTGGTGATGGT
This sequence comes from Sphingomonadaceae bacterium, assembly GCA_947451875.1. Lineage (GTDB taxonomy): Bacteria > Pseudomonadota > Alphaproteobacteria > Sphingomonadales > Sphingomonadaceae > Novosphingobium. The sequence continues at coordinate 1,267 of CANGBE010000240.1, forward strand.
TGACGCGCGTTAGGCTTCTAAATGCGCCGCCCATAAGCAATTTCAATAGAGGCGGAAACGAAAAGGCCTGCCCTCTCGGGCAGGCCTTTTCTTAGGTAACGCGTTAACTGTCGTCTCCGACAGGTCTCGGGTCACCCCGATTCGCGAATCAACCGATCCCTCGGGGTTTGGCGGGAAAACCCTGCCTAACCCGTTGAAAAATCAATTGAAGAACAGGTCGTAAAGAAAACGGGAAATCATGACCAATCTCCATTAAGGCTTCCGCCGGAGACTGGTATTTAAGGTAAATTCACATGGTTAACAAGCCTTAACCATATCTGATCCTTCGCTGCTGCCCCAGATCGAGCGATTTGACGAACTCGTCAAAGGCCACTGGCTTGCCGATAAAGTACCCCTGGGCAAGGTCACAGCCAAGCATGCGCAGGACATCCAGAGTGGGACGGTCCTCCACACCTTCGGCAACAATCGTCTGCCCCAGGGCATGAGCGAGTTGCACCGTATTGGCGACAATTGCTCGGTCACGAATGCTTCCGACGATGGCCTGAACAAAGCGCCGGTCCATCTTGATCTCATCGCTAGGGATTTCCGAAAGGTACGCCAAACTGGCCTGCCCCGTACCAAAATCATCGATAGAGAGACGGAAACCCATCGCCCGCAGATCCAAGAGGTTGCGTTTGGCCATTTCACGATTGGCCATGCTGAAAGTTTCGGTCACCTCAAAGGTAATCTGGCTGCAGTCAAAGTTACGACCGCGGACTACTTCAGAGAGATTGCTGATAAGGCCCGGCTGATCAACCATCCAAGCCGAGAGGTTTACGCTGATCTGCAATGGAGAGCCCAGCGCTTGTAATTCAAGTGCAGCATCAACAGCCTTATCCAACACCCAATAGGTAATGGCATCAATCCGGCCCGCCCGTTCGGCCTGAATGATAAATGAATCGGGCGGGATAATACCCCGGTCCGGATCAGTCCAGCGGATCAGAGCCTCGGCTCCGGAAATGCGGTCCTGCCCAAAGTCATATTGCGCCTGATAGGCCAGCCAGATGTCACCATTGCTCAAAGCGCGGTCAATACGGGCATGAAGCGAGAGTTCCCAAGGCGTTTCCGCCAATCGCTCACTGCCAAACTCTTCAAACAGCTTACCTTTGCCATGCGCTTCAGTTGCGCTTGCGATTGCCGATTTGATCCGGTTAATCGGACGATTGCCCGTATTACGATCGATACCAAAGTAGACATTGGTATCGAGGACATGCCCATCAATCAGCAGCGCTGAGGAAAATAGTGCCTTCAGCGCCTGCATCTGAGCAACTAACGTCTCTTCCGAATAGGGCTGCATCTGCCAGACAAAGTGGCCATTATCGTTGTCATAGATTACCGCCTCATTGGCTGCCAGCGACAAGCGGCGGGCAATTTGACGCGCGCATTCGCCGTGCAGTTCGCGCGGTAGTGATGCCAGCATCTGCTCGTAATGGCTAATGTATGCAGCAATCACATCATATCCGCCCGGAATACCTTGGTCGGCAAGCGCCTCGATATTCGGCAGACCAGATGATGCACTGGTCAGTTGCACCCGCCTTCGGAACTTCTGCCACGCACGCACGGGGCCATAAACAATGGCGGCAATGAGCGGTGTCGCCACGTCAGTCACCACGCCGTGATCGCGCAGCACACCCGGGAATATGGTGATGGCAACCACTACACCGCAGTATGTTATGAGCTTTGTTCTGCCACTGCGGCTGCGATTGCCTGCA